>CALNCH010000167.1 GCA_937875245.1 uncultured Spirochaetaceae bacterium | reverse complement strand
TGGATTTCTCCCATCTTCTGTTCCCCAATGAAAGATAACGGTTATGATATTTCTGATTATTACTCTATTGCACCCCAATATGGAACAATTGGAGATTTAGAAAAATTAATAATCGAAGCTAAAAAAAGAAAAATAAAAATTTTATTAGATTTAGTTGTAAATCATTGTTCTGATAAGCATGAATGGTTTCAAAAGGCATTGAATGATCCTGAAAGTGAATGGGGCCAATATTTTATTATAAAAAAAGGAAACAACGGAAAACCTCCAAATAATTGGCGGTCAATTTTTGGAGGTAGTGTTTGGGAACAGATTAGAGATACAAAATTTTATTATTATCATACTTTTACAAAGAATCAACCCGATTTTAATTGGGAGAACAAAGGCCTTCGGTATGAAATTTATGAGATGATAAACTTCTGGTTAAACAAAGGGATAAGTGGTTTTAGAATAGATGCAATAACTTTTATAAAAAAAGAATTAACATTTACCTCGTTAGAGCCTGATGGTCCAGATGGATTAGTAGCCTTGAGAAAGGTTGGTGTAAATTATCCTGGTATTGAAGTGTTTTTAAAAGAAATGAAAAAAGAGACATTTGAAAAATATAATGCTTTTTCTATTGCAGAGATGTCTTCTGTGGGCACTGAAAAATACAATAAATATATAGGAGATGATGGGTTTTATGATTCTATTTTTGATGTTAGTATAATGAATTTAGATCTGGCAGGCACTAATTTATGGATTAAACATAAAAAATTTAATGCAGAAATTGTAAACAGGGCTCTTTTTGAGAGTCAAAAAAAAGCTCAAGAGATAAACGCCTTTTTATCTATAGTCCTTGAAAACCATGATCAGCCAAGATCATTGAATAAGTGGTTTAAGCAAGAAGAAATAAGTTTTTATAGTGCTTCCTTATTGGCAGTTCTTAACACAACGATACGAGGTGTTCCTATTATATATCAAGGGCAAGAAATTGGTATGACTAATAGAGAATGGTCAAGCATTGGTGAAATTAAAGATGTTAAATCTATCGGTCAATATAAACTTGCACTGATAAATGGTGCATCAAATGAAGAAGCTTTTGATGCAATAAAATATAGAACAAGAGATAATGCAAGAAGCCCTATGCAGTGGACTAATACAGAGAATGGGGGATTTACAACAGGAAAAGCATGGACTTCAGTAAATAAAAATTTTAATAAAATTAATGTCGAAGAGCAACTGTCTAATGAACAGAGTCTATTACAGTTTTATAAACGAGTAATACAATTAAGAAAGAGTGAAAACTACGAAAATATATTTTGGCTAGGTACGATAAAACAAATTTATCCAGAAAAGAAAAATCTTATAGCCTATGAAAGAGAATATAATCAAAGAAAAGTTCATATCATATTAAACTATTCATCAACAGAAACGCAAATTACAAATAATTATAACAGTAGTACTTTTTTGATTCACAATTACCAAGAACTTAAAAAAGATGAAAATTCAATTACGTTACGTGCTTTTGAAAGTATAATTGTTGAATACATAGCGTAATTTTACTTAAATCCTGTATTCATAATTGTGATAGTGTGAAATCTGTCAATATAGTTGTCGTGATTTTGGCTAGACTATATGCTAACACCGGTGAAATGTAGCCTAAAATAATAGCTGTTTTTTTTCAGTGACCTGTTGCACTGTTTTGTGATAACATACCCCCATGGATATATCTGTACCAAATCAACAACAACAATTTATCAAAATGACAGAACATTCTATACCTAAATTAATTCTGTCTTTGTCTATTCCAACTGTGGTCAGTATGTTATCTACCTCTATTTACAATATGGCAGATACTTTCTTCGTTTCTAAATTAGGTACTAGTGCCACTGCTGCGGTAGGTATTGTTTTTTCTATTATGGCAATTATTCAGGCTATTGGTTTTACTTTGGGAATGGGAGCCGGTTCTATCATTTCTCGGCTTTTAGGACAACAAGACAGAGATTCTGCTTGTATTACGGCATCAACTGCTTTTTTTTCTGCTATTGGAGCAGGGGTAGTAATTGCAATTGGTGGTCAGATTTGGATTGAACCCTTAATGCAATTGCTAGGCGCCACTGATACTGTTTTACCTTATGCAACTTCTTATGCAACCTATATTTTTTGGGGTGCTCCTTTTATTTGTGCTTCTTTTGTTATGAACAATATTCTCCGTTCCGAAGGTAAGGCTGCTTTTTCAATGATTGCCCTTACTAGTGGTGGTGTTATCAATATCCTCTTAGATCCCTTTTTTATTTTTGTATTAGATTTAGGTACTGCGGGTGCCGCTATTGCCACTCTTATTAGTCAGTTCATTGGATTCTGTATTTTCATTCAATTCTTTTTACGAAAAAAAAGTATTGTTCATCTTTCTTACAAATACATTTCTCCTAGGTTCAGAGTGTATCGTTCCATCCTTTCTAACGGGTTTCCTTCTTTGTGCCGCCAGGGTTTAGCCAGCATTTCTACAGTTCTTCTCAATGTGCAAGCAGCCGCCTTTGGAGATGCAGCCATTGCAGGTATGTCAATTGTAACTCGCATTGTTATGATGGTGGCATCGGTTATGATTGGGGTAGGGCAAGGGTTTACTCCTGTTGCAGGCTATAACTATGGGGCAAAAAATTACAAAAGAGTACGAAAAGCTTATTGGTTTACTATGTTTTTGGGCTTTTGTTTTTTATCAGTATCAGCTATTACTTTGTATATTTTTGCTCCCCAACTAATTGCTTTTTTTAGGGACGATTTAGCTGTAATTACTACTGGTACTAGGGCTTTGCGTTTTCAGGCAATTACGCTACCACTTCATGCAATCATTGTTAGTACCAATATGCTTATGCAATCTACTGGTAAAATTAAGCAGGCAACTTTCTTAGCTTGTAATCGACAGGGCGTTTTTTTGCTACCCTTGTTAGCAATTTTGCCTTCTTTATTAGGGTTAACTGGGGTTGAAATCGCTCAAGCTGGAGCCGATTTTTTCAGTTGTTTAATGGCTATTCCCTATATCATTTGGTTTATGAAACGCTGGTAATTGTTGTATCGATATCAAACTCATTGTGTTGGCAAAAAAAATCCCGTACCAGAACTCTGATACGGGGCTAGCCTTAGTCTTTACTTCTTCCAAAAAGTCGGAGTAAAGCTAAAAAGATATTAATAAAGTCTAAATAAAGTTCTAATGCACCAATTATTGCAGCTCTTCCAAAAATATCACTACCATCTGCCACAGTAGAAAGACGCAACATTTTCTGTGTATCATAGGCAGTAAGACCGGTAAAAACAACAACGGTAATAATTGAAATAAGCCAATCTAAACCAGATGATCTGAAGAATATATTTATTACAGAAGCGATAATTAATCCTATTACAGCCATCATAAAGTAGCGACCAAAGGACATTAAATCACTTTTGGTTTTTAATCCATATAGGGACATACCCCCGAACATACCTGCGGTGATAAAGAATATTCGAGCAATTGATGTTGCTGTGTACAAATAAAAAATGGAAGCAAGGGTTACTCCGTTCAAAACAGAGTAAAGCAGGAACCAAAAGGCCGCTACTTTGGTACTCATTTTTCCGATTCGAGAAGATAAAACAAATACTACTGCTAGTTCTGCAATCAGTAAACTATAGAAAATATATTTAGAACTAAATATAAACCGAAATACCATTTCATTGTTTGCTGTTACATAGGCGCAGAAGCCGCTAATTGCCAAGGCCAGAACCATCCAACCATACACGCCAGCAATAAATTTTTGCTGTAGATTTTCTTGTGTTTTTACACCAATTACATTACTCATCTCTCTAATATACTATTATTGTAGCGTTTTTACAAATTATTTTTGTACTCTTTGTCCAAAATATACTTGACCCACATGCCTTCTTTTTATAGAATACTACATGGAATTACTCAAAGAACGAATTAGAAAGGATGGCTTGGTTTTACCAGGAAATATCCTAAAAGTAAGTAGCTTTCTTAATCATCAAATTGATGTAGATTTGCTAGATAAAATGGGAGAGGAATTCGCACGACGATACAAAGG
>CALNCH010000166.1 GCA_937875245.1 uncultured Spirochaetaceae bacterium | reverse complement strand
AAATTCCGATTTCCTTGTAATTCTAAAATTTCTTCTGGGGTTGGATTTCTTTTATTAACTAAAAATTGAGGGGTAGGAAAAAAAGAAGTAGTTTCAATCACTTCTTTATAGGATAACAGGACTTTTGACATTTTTTATCTCCGTTCAAAACGTGAACAGTATACACCTCTTCAGAGAATGTGAAAATATGCTATACTTATTCTATGAGAAAAAATATTTTATTACTCTTATCCTTTGTCTTTTTTGCAACCATTACCCTTTTTGCCGCCCCTAATCAACCAAAAAAATACGCCTTAGAAAAGGGTTTATCTTTATATATTTTAGAAACCACAGAAAGCCCATTAATTCAAATTGAATATGTGGTAAAAGCAGGAACTAGTCGTCAAAAACCTGATACCACTGGATTTTATCAGCTCTATGCTAGGCTTTTTTGGACCCAAACTCAAAAGAAAAATCAAATGGAAAATCTAGGAGCTAGCCAGTTTGAGGCCCTCTGTAATCAAGGAGATTCACGCTTTTCCTTTACCTGCCCACCTACTTTTTTTTCAGAAAATCTATCTTTATTTGCAGAAATGATAGAGTTTCCGTCTTTTTCAATTTCTGAAATAACTGAAAAACGTAATGCCTTACAAAAAGAAGTTAGTGATTTTTCTTCTAGTCTTACCGGTTTTATCAACTCCACCATTAATACTGCTTTGTTTCCCACTGAGCCATGGAAGCAAGATTCTGGTGTGTATCCTGCTCTTTTTGCATCTATAAGTCCAGAAGAAACTGCTGGACAATTAAACCAAATTCACCGTTCATATTACACTCCACAAAATAGTGCAATCTTTATTACCGGCCCTGTAAATGCAGAAGCTGTTCTATCAGAAGTAAAAACAATTTTTGCTCAGTGGGAAAATACGAAACTAGGGACTACAAAGATAACCAATACCATTTCAAAAGAAGATACCCCTCTTCAGAAAAAATATCTCTTGGTTTCTCCTCAATTTTCTCCAGATTTACACCAAATAATACTCCAATATGCTTCTGAAAACCACGGAGACCAACTCCAAGAAGCTTGTAGTATTTTTGCTGCAAACAGTCTTTTAGAAAACCCCAAAAGCAAAATAAAGGAAGATTTACTACTCTCTTCACAAACTGGAATTCCCTCTAGTGACTATTTGTATTCTTCTTTTACTACCGATACCTTTTCAACTCGCCTGAGTATTCAATCTTTGAACAATAATAACACTCCTGCTCTACAGCAAGCTAAAGCAATGGTAGAAAGTCTTTCCAGTATTGCCCCTCTTAGTTTAGAAGAAAAAAGTTACATTACTAATAAGGCTACTAACCAATATTTACAATTACACAATTCTGGCTATACCTATATGAAAGCCTTAGCCGCAAACTGGGCTTATGGGGCTGAAGAATATATAAATGAATTTTATGAAAGACTACAAAAATTAGAAGACAAAGAGTATCTTTCTACTTTTGAAAAAGAGCCCTTTGTTTTTATACTTATAAATGAGGCTGAATACAAAAAAACAAAGTCCTTATATGAAAAGGAAGAATACCAAATAGTTTTTCCTGAATCTAAAAGATGGTATGAAAATCAAAGATTTTTTATAGCTGAAGACCAAGATAATAATGTACCTAAAGATATTACTACACCTCAATTTTCTTTGAATACTACAAATATGTCCCATGAAGTTTTATCAAATAACATTCCTCTTCTTTCCTGGAAAAATCCTAATACAGAAACAATAACAATTTCCTTGCTTTTTTCCCAAGGAGAAACAGTTTATTCTGCAGATAAAAGAGGTTTACAAACTATTGTAATAAAAGGTTTAGCATCTGCATTTACCACAGCTTTTCAAGAAGAAGTTTCAACAAATCCTGCACTAGAGCTTCCCTCTGTATCATCCAGTACTAATTTATACTC
The DNA here is from genome assembly GCA_937875245.1 of uncultured Spirochaetaceae bacterium. Taxonomy (GTDB): domain Bacteria; phylum Spirochaetota; class Spirochaetia; order Treponematales; family Treponemataceae; genus CALNCH01. Next base: position 2,668 of record CALNCH010000166.1, on the reverse strand, counting down.
TAGTCAAATTACAGTATCCTGTTTGGCAAAAGATTTTGATACGATTCTTCCTTTAATGTCAAAAGTATTGCTTTTTGGTTCAATTATTCCCTCTCAAGGAGATGAACTTTTTTATAATGAAAACTACGAGGTCTGCCAAACTAGATTTTCAATTAACATGCACCGGTCTTGCTGCAATATATTCTGGATATAAGGAGGAAGAGTTTTTTTCTATTGCAAACCCTATTTTGGAAAAAGTGGATTTTAATTCAATTCAAGGAGGATATACCAATTTATTAGATGCTTCCAACCTAAGCATCTTACTATCTGGAGCTATAACTGAAGAAAAGAAATCAATGATAAATCATTACTTTGGTTTGTTACGACAACTGGGAAAAACCGAAGAACCAAAAGAGGAAAAGTATATCTCATTGCCTAACATGGAATTATCAACCAGAATACGTCATACCTTTACCACTGACATTCCCGCAGAATTAGCAGGTTCAAGACCTACCAATCTCATTCCTACCACAGATTTTACAGATCCTGGACAAGTATATATTATGGGGCCGGGAAAAAATAATGCTGACTATCCTTTATATGAAACTTTGTTAAGTGAGTTTTGTAAAGAATTAGATACATCATTAAAACACTTAAGTAAATCTCCTGCAGAAGGAGTAAGCTATTATGTCTTTGACACCTTAAACGGTAATCAAAGTATTGGAATCATTACATTTGAAAAAATTCATAACAAAGAAAACACAAAATTGCTTTTTTCACAAACCCAACAAGTTTTTGCAGAAAAATTTTCTCAAGAAATTACAATACCTTATCTTCAAGCTCAAGGTATTCAACTTTTGTTTTCTAAACAACCAGATACTTTAATTCATAATTTCTTACTGACAGGCAGTTCTGTAAGAAATCCAAGTATGTGTTTTAACTGGTATAATACCCTTCTTTTTGCAACAGGTGCAGATTATGACAAAACAATGAAATATATTACAAGTCCAGACACAATGTTTTGGCTTTTTTCCGCTTATTCTAAATAGGATGCAAGTCTTATTAAAAAAAATTACCTTTTAGAACCCTTAAAATCGTGCTATTATTTGGGGTATGACAATTAGAATGGTACAAAGATAATTAAATAGCCTTATGACCTATCACTATGACGTTTCAGGAAAAGATTTCTCAATGGCCGGGTGTGCTTCCACAGCTACTAAAAAGAAATTGCAGCAATTAGGTGTTCCTATGTCAATTATTAAAAAAACTGCGGTTGCTATGTATGAAGCTGAAATAAATATGGTAGTCCATGGTGGTGGTGGCGTTATGGATGTGGATATTTCTGATTCTGAAATAACTATTGTCTTAAAAGACCAAGGCCCCGGGATTCCAGATTTAGATAAGGCCATGGAAGAAGGATATTCTACCGCTCCTACTATGGTAAGAGAATTAGGCTTTGGCGCCGGAATGGGCCTTCCTAACATGAAACGAAATAGTGATTTTATGAATATAGAAACCGCTCCTGGTAAGGGAACTACAGTAACTATGAAGATAAAAATAGGAGAAGCATGAACGGAGCATCGGATTATCATTCCGTAGAACTAGAAGATGAAACTTGTAGGGGCTGTACTATTTGTGTAACAGCTTGTCCAGTTGAAGCTATTAGAGTATACAAGGGAAAAGCACACATACTAGAAGAAAAATGTATTGATTGCGGACAATGTATCATAATCTGTCCCCATAAGGCAAAATATGCTAAAAGTAATACCTTAGAAGATATTAAGTCCTATTCAAGAGCAGTTGCCTTAGTTGCTCCTGCTTGGTATACCCAGTTTAACGAAAAATATTCCCGTCGTTCCATCAGAGCAGCCTTATGTGCTTTAGGTTTTAGTGCTGTTAGTGATGTAGCAGATGCTGCAGCAGAGATTACTTGCCAATCAGCAGCTTATATGAAGGATTATTTAGAAAATCCAACTCACATTCTTCCAGTCATTTCTTCATCTTGTCCTGCCGTTGTCAAATTGATACAGATACGTTTCCCTTCCCTCATAGAAAATCTGTTACCTATTATTCCACCTGCAGAGTTAGCGGCTCGATATATTAGAAATAGTAATGCTTGGGGAACAGAACAAAACAACGGTGAAAAAACGGGTATCTTTTTTTTATCACCTTGCCCTGCGAAAATAACAGTGGCCCGGTCTCCCTTAGGATACGCTCAATCAGAAATTGATGGCGTGTTAACTATTCAAAACACCTATCTTCCCGTATTAAATGCACTAAAAAATTTACCACCAGAAATTGAAAAAGCGGCCTCTCCTGTAGATATTACAGACATTCTTACTCCATTAAATCAAACTTGGTGTACAGCATCTGGGGAAGCAGAATGCTTAGATCAAATTTTACGAATTGCAGGTACCGATATAAAATGGGTAAACGCCAGTGGAATTTCCCAAATTGTACCATTACTAGAAGCTATCGAAGACGGACAATTATCAGGGTATGATTTTGTGGAACTAAGTGCTTGCGGCGGCGGATGTTTGGGAGGACCATTAACCATTAATCCCAGTCCTGTTGCAGAAGCACAGTTACGAAGACGTATTCGAAGTCAAAAGATACAACCTCATAATCAACAAGCAAAAGAGGATGCTATCGCCCTATTGGCAAAATCTAATTATAAAACGGTGTTATG
>CALNCH010000165.1 GCA_937875245.1 uncultured Spirochaetaceae bacterium | reverse complement strand
ATCAGGGTCCCCCTCTGATTGTGCCCCAGTAGTAACTATTACATCCCGAGAATCAATAAGGGCTACTTTTTGTTTTTGAGCAAACAAGAGAGATTCCATGATAGGAGAGCTAAGTATTTCTCCTAAGCCCATAATGCGACAATGAACTGATATAGGACATTCGCCAAAGGAAGCAACAGCAGTAAGTAATTTTTCATATTCTTCAAAAATAGGATCAAGCTTTTGACAAGTACTCTCGCAATTAAAAGCAGAACATTCTTTTGCTATATCTTTACAAATATCATAGTGAGTTTGTCTTACGGAATTAACATATTGAGTAGGAGAACCCCCTGCAATACATTTTTCAATACTTTCCAGTAATAAGTTTGAAACACCAGCAACAGCTGAAACAACAACGCTGATACGGTCTTTTTCTGCTCTACTAATAATAATTGCTGCAGAATTTAACATTCTGCGTGCACTGCCCATTGAAGTTCCACCGAACTTAAGTGTGATCATTTTTTTCCTCTCAATATCAGTACTCCTATTCCCTAGGAGAAACTTAACAATTACTTAATTAATTATACTATCAAAAAAAATTAATCATTTCCAGTAGGATATTTATGTTTTCGTCCTGCTATTAAAGATATAGTATGGGCTACAGAAGATGCTAAAGCAATCCCCAAAGCTATAGCACCTGCCGCAATTAATGTAGTGTATCCAATTTCTAATGCCAATTCTCCCTGTCCCGTTACAACAGCTCTCATAGTTTGAAACATACCACCTCCTGGAACCAATGGTATTAATCCAGGGATTAAAAATACTGTTGCAGGGTTTTTAACAATAAACGCTAAAAACTCAGCACATAATGCAACACAAAAAGAACCACATAAATATCCGGCAGAAACAGAAGCAGTAGAACCAGAAACGAAAGTGTAACACATCCATCCTAGTCCTCCTAAAAGTGAAGCCCAGAATATGTCAAATTTACCTGTATTAAAAAGAATGGCACAACAAAAAGAGGCACCAAATCCCCAAAAAAAAGCCCAAAAAACAGTTGATAATTCCATAGTTATCCTACCAATCCAGTTACACCAGAAAAACAAAATAAGCCTAAAACTGACCCAATAGACAGCCCTGCCGCAATCATAAAAGCCTCAACTATTCGAGCATTTCCTGAAACTAAATCCCCTGCAATAATATCGCGTATGGCATTTACAATAGCTAAACCGGGAACAACTTGCATTAAGACAGCAGTGGTGATAATTACAGGAGAGTTAATAAAATGGGTAAAATAAACTAATTCTGACAGTACTGAAATGATGCCACCAGAAATAAGTGAAGTAATAAAACTGTTTAGAAATAATTTTTGTTGCCAGATAACCACAACACGAAGAATGAATCCAATACAAAGAGCGGCAACCCCATCTTTCCAGTTTCCACCAAACATAAAGGAAAACATAAAAGAACTTACTGCAGCAGCAATAATAATTGTTGTCTTGCTATATTCTGGTGCTTTTTCAATTCTATTCAGTAAATTTTCTACCTGCTTAGAATTGGAGGTTCTTCCACGTTTCATTAATCGCCGGGATAAATCATTTACTTGGGCAACTTTTCGCAAATTTACTACACGTTTTGTAATTCTTTTGAAAGTTGCGTGGTGATGATTTTCATTATCCACCCAAGAAAACATTATAACAGTGGGGGTTACAAAGGCCGAAGCAGAAACAGCCCCCAAAGATTTTGCAATATATACAACAGTATCTTCAGTTCGGTAGGTTTCTCCCCCGTTTTCTAGAACAATGGAAGCAGCTCGGAGTACAATTTCGTTCATATCATCTACGCAAATGCTCATAGAAGTATTATAACAAATATATGGCGTTAAAACTATGGTTTCTATTGCCTTGTACCACCTATTTTGATAAAATGAAGTAGGATTGCAGTAACTGTAATAATATTTATATCATTGCAGTTTTTTTATGCAGGAGGAACCTATAAAATGGCTAAAATTCAAATGAAGAACCCTATCGCAGAACTTGATGGGGATGAAATGACTCGTATTTTGTGGTCAGTTATTAAAGACAAATTGCTTACCCCTTTTATTGATTTAAAAACCGAATACTATGATTTAGGCTTAAAAGAACGTGATAATTCTAATGATGAAATTACTTACAAGGCTGCAGAAGCTATTAAACGTTTAGGAGTTGGTGTAAAGTGCGCTACTATTACCTCAAACACAGCTCGTATGAAAGAATATGATTTGAAACAATTAACACCTAGTCCTAACGGAATTATTCGTGCAGAGTTGGATGGTACTGTTTTTAGAAAGCCAATTGTACTTAAAAACGTAGCAGCAACAGTTTCTTGTTGGGAAAAACCACTTATCCTTGGTCGCCATGCTTACGGAGATGTTTACAAAAACTGCGAAATGTATGTTGATGGACCTGGAAAAGCAGAATTAGTATTTACGGGAGCAGACGGGAAAGAAGTTCGTAAAACCATTATGGAAATGAAAGGTCCCGGTGTTTTACAAGGAATGCACAATACGGACAAGTCAATAAAAAGCTTTGCTCGCTGTTGTTTTTTATATGCCCTAGATGAAAAAGTTGATGTGTGGTTTGCGACAAAAGATACCATTTCTAAAACCTACGATGGTCGCTTCAAAGAAATTTTTCAACAGGTTTTTGATGAGGAATTTGCAGAATTATTTAAAGATGCAGGCTT
>CALNCH010000164.1 GCA_937875245.1 uncultured Spirochaetaceae bacterium | reverse complement strand
AAAAGCTTACCAGAGAACAATGCTCGTCAGATACAAGTTTGGAATCCTGGCTGTGGAAAGGGATATGAATCCTATTCTTTAGCATGTTTACTTCATAAAAGGTATCCTCAAGCAAAAATAAAAATATTTGCACAAGATATTGATCTTATTAATGTTTCTAATGCCCCACTTTTAACTGTTCCTGCACAAGACACAAATACATGGTATAAATCTTTTTTAACAAAGACTGTTTCAGGAGAGTATACTTTCTCTCAAGAAATAAAAGACATGTTGTTGTTTGAATATCATGATTGTACCAATACAAATTCCATTCCTATGGTTGATTTAATATTTATTAGAGATTTGCTATCTTTTGTTTCTGATGAAGCACTAGAAAATCTCTATACAGATTTTGAAGAAAAGTTAAAAGGTAATGGTTCTATTATTATTGGTGATAATGAAGTATTAGCAGATCGTTCAAGGTGGAGTGAAAAGACAATTGGATCTTTAAATATCTATAATAAAGAATAATTTCATTTAGGAGGGCAGAGTGCGGGTCGAATATATTAATCCTTTCGTAGAAACAGCGTATAGCGTTTTAGCCGAGGTATTGGGTGGAGAAGTTCGTCGAGGTGATTTATATTTAAAATCTTCCTCTATCCCTGTAATGGGTGTTGCAGCATTGGTTGGTTTGGCAGGTGATGTTGAAGGGCGTGTTTTATTTGATATGTCAATGGATACTGCTATGAAAATTGCTAGTCGTATGAATATGGAAGAACTTCCAGAATTTGATGAGTTAGCAAAAGCTACTATCACAGAGTTGGCTAACCTTATAACTGCTCAAGCCGTAACAAAATTGCATGATTTGGGTTTTAAATTTGATTTAACGCCACCAGCATTATTTACTGGTGAGAAAATGGAAATATCAGATCACGAAGTAGAAGCTCTAATAGTTCCTATGATTACTGAACAGGGAAAGGTAGAGGTAAACGTAGCTATTCGTGAAAAAGCATAGTAAAAAGGAGATTATGAGCTATGAAAACTAAGCAGGATTTCCCTTCAATAAATGAACGTCCACCAGAAGGACTAAAAGATGATGGTACAAAGGTTCGAGTGTTGGTTGTTGATGATTCAATGTTCGTTGCCAAACAGATTGGTCAGATTTTAACCAGTGAAGGTTATGAAGTCGTAGCAACAGCTGGTGATGGTAAAGAAGGTGTTGATAAATATAAAGAACTATGTCCAAATGTAGATATTGTTACTATGGATATTACTATGCCCAAAATGGATGGTATTACAGCCCTTGAACAGATTATGGCCTTTGATAAAAATGCAAAAGTAGTAATGATAAGTGCTCTGGGTAAAGAAGAATTAGTAAAAAAATCTTTATTACTAGGTGCTAAAAACTACATTGTAAAACCTCTTGATAGAAAAAAAGTATTAGAAAGAATAGGATCTGCTCTCAAGTAGAAACTTATAAAAGCATTTGTTATATGAATTTATAGCAAATGCTTTTTTTTTAGTTTTCATTCATTTTTAAAATATATTTGCCTTTTCCCAAGCTCTCTAAAGAAGTAAAAGAGGGCATGCACTGGGAGATTGTCTTTTTTAGATTGTGAATATAGCAATATATGGTTTTGATATGGGCCTCTGTTATTTCTTCCCATAATGCTTTTGAAATGTATTCAATGTCAATTATCTGATTTTTATTATGTAAAAATAATTTTAATAATAATATCTCACTAGAATTTTCATTTATCAATGATAAGGAATCTATTTCAATCTGAGGTGTATTGTTGTTTTCGTTATATTGATACAGTTTACTAGTTTTATTACTTAAATCGAATAAACAGATATCTATTTCATAATTTTCTCTATGAACATGTTTTGTAAAATTAAAGGATTTGTTTAAAAAGGTATTAGGATCAATTATAAGTAGTGAAATCTGTTTTTGCCTTAGAATTTCATGAAGATGACTAAGACTTTTTGCGTTTTCTGAATCATAAGAATGTTGTTTTGCCCATCGTGAAACACAAAAAGCAAAGATTAAATCATTGGAAAATGTTAAAACGTTCATAATCACCTCTGTTACTTTTTTATATATTAATTGACTTAAAATTATATATTTGCTATTATAAGAAACATTTTTTAGCGGGCGATTAGCTCAGATGGTTAGAGTATTACCTTGACATGGTAGGGGTCACTGGTTCGATTCCAGTATCGCCCATTTATTTCCGCTTATGTATACTATATTATTGGCATGTTTTCGAAATTAAGCAATAGTAAACTGGTTTAATTATTGTTTAAATTCAACTTTTTTTCCAAAAAAATCACATATCTTAAAAATATTATTATTTTAGTGCAAAAAAAAACTACTTAGTCACTTTATTAAGCTTACTAAGTAGTTTTCTATAAGAAACAAAACTATTTATTTATACGTTCAACGTATTCATTGGTTTCTGTGTTTACCATGATTTTTTCATCTTGTTTGATGAAAAGTGGTACACGAACAGTTAAACCTGTTTCAGTAATAATTGGCTTTGTAGCACCAGATACGGTATCACCTTTAACATAGTTTTCACTTTCTGCAACGGAGAATACCATTTTTTGTGGTATTTTAACGTCAATTGCATTTTCTTCCCAAATAAGAATGGGGTAAGTATCTCCCTCTTTCAGGTAGTACTTTAAGTTTTCATTCAAATCTTCTGGAACTTCAATTGTTTCAAAAGATGCGGTGTCCATGAAGATATGGTTTGCACCATCTGAATACTGATACTGACCGTCTACAGTATCAACTGTTGCATCTTCAACTGTGTCAGGGGTTTTAATAGTTTGAGTTAATACTGAACCATCTTTAAGATTCTTCATCTTTACCCGAGCGAAAGCTGTTCCTTTTCCTGGGCTAACAAATTCTCGTTCTACTACAAGGTAAGGGCAGTTCTTAATTAAAAGTACTGTACCTTTGGCGATGTCTCCGCCTCTAATCATATAGGTATCCTCTTATAAAAATTGATTACAAAAATCTTTTTGTAATAATATCAAAAAAAAATAAGTATGACTAGGGGAGTAATCCGTCAATAGTTTTTGTTCCTACAAGGAATGCAATAAGCCTATCAACACCCATGGCAACACCAGAGCAGGTTGGAAATTCTTCAAAAGTCTTCCAATATTCTTGATTGATAGGATGGGGAATTCGGGATTTTTGGTTTTTAAGTTTTCCTTCATTTTCAAAATATTTTTTTACTTCCAAAGGATTAGTTTCTTCGCTATAACAATTTGCTAATTCGATACCGTTACCATACAGTTCCCACCGTTCTTTCCATAAGTTTTTCTGATAGGTTTTATGTAAGCCTTTTTGGGTAAGGTTTTGTGCAAGACAAGATACAAAACAAGGGTAATCCATCAAAAAAATGAGTTTGTCTTTAGGCAAATTGGGTTCAACTATGTGAACAAAAATTAAATTATATAGTTCCTCTAAAGTCCAATTGTCAAAAGAGGCCGTTTTGGGTAATGAAGAAGGATCTGTAAGGCCTAATCCTCTTGCATGAAAAGCCATTTTATTGACTGCTTCAGCAATTGCTTTAGAATCAGCATAATCTTCAGTGTTGGGAGGAAAACATTCTGTAATGCTAAAGCCTGCAAATTGCTTAAAGGCTTCATCCATGGTTAGTCTTACAAAAGGTGGGCGACCTGATGCATAAAAATCTTCTTTCTTAGAAACCGGTGGCAATAAGTAGGAAAAAAGTTTTTCAGTAATTTCTAAGGATTCTATGTAATCTGCATTCATAGTGTAATATTCTAACATAGTAAATTCTGGATTATGAATGCGTCCCATAGACTCGCAGTTACGATAGCATTTAGAAAGCTGAACAACATTCACTTTATACTGTGCAATAAGGGGTTTTATATATACTTCTGGAGAGGGAACTAAAAATAAATCTGTGGTTTCTTCAGTCCATGGTGAAATATATTGGGTTTTGAATACTTCTAGGCAAGTTTCAGGAATAAGGGTGGGGCTTAATGCTGGTGTGTCCAATTCTAAATA
>CALNCH010000163.1 GCA_937875245.1 uncultured Spirochaetaceae bacterium | reverse complement strand
CGGCGGTTTTCAAACAGATTTCGTACAAGTAAGGTAAATCTTGTATTTGTGCTTGTCGAATTTCAACGGTATCTTTTAAAAACATAACAGGGTAAAGTTTACACTTTACCCTGTTAGATGTCAAATAAATTTCTTTTCTACTTTTTCTTAAGATATTTAACGCTGTCTAATGCAACCGCCGCAATGATAATAAATCCTTTGAAAACGAACTGCAAGTTTGTATCAATACCTAAGAAGGTTAAACAATAGGTTAAGCCAGTAAAGATAATTACACCAATTACAGCTCCACTTATTTTACCGATACCACCGTTAAAGGAAATACCACCAACTACACAGGCCGCAATAGCATCAAGTTCGTAGCCCTGACCAGTACCTGCACTTGCGTTTGCTTTAAAAGCTTCTAAGAAAGCACCACATCCGTAAAAAATACCAGCCATAATAAATACACCTAAAGTAACTTTAAATACGCTAATACCACTTACTGCCGCTGCTTCGGAGTTTCCACCAACAGCATACATATTTTTACCAAATGTAGTTTTATTCCAAATAAACCAAGCTACCGCAACAGCAAACACTGCCGGTATAATTAATTTCGGAAAAGTAATTAGCTCGCCATCCATCACACCAAGAATCCAACGACCACCTAATAAGTCCTTAACATCAGCATCAATAGAACCAACAGGAGTTCCACTTGTTCCAAAGAATAACAAACCATAAATAATTAATTGAGTTGCTAAAGTTGAAATAAATGGGTGAATCTTTAATTTTGCAGAGAAAACACCGGCAAAAGCACTAAAGGTAACACACAATATAATTGAAACAGATAAGGCTAATAATAATCTTGCACCCATAGCCATTGATGTAAAATCCCAAGGTCCCATTCCAAAGAAAGTAACAATGTTTTGTCCTGGATGTAAGACTAAGCCAGTTACAACAGCACCTAATGCAACCATTCTTCCAACACTTAAGTCTGTACCAGCAAGCAAAATTAAACCAGCAACACCAAGGGCATAGAACATACGTGTAGAAGACTGTTCCAAAATTGTTAAAATATTAGGGAGTGATAAAAGTCGTCCATTGCCAGATAAGGGAGCCAAGATAATACATACTATAAAAAACACTAAAATAGCTAGATATAATCCGTTATCTAACAAGAATTTAGACATTTTAAATTGATAGATATAATTTTTAAAACCTAAAACGATGTTTTCAGAAACCTTTGTTTTGCCGTTTCGCAATCCACGATTTTCTTGAATATGCTCAACGAATGCAACTTTCTTAGCATCTCGGCATTTAGAAACTTCACTTTGAAATTTGCTTTTTAAATCAAAAAGTTCAGATTTCAATTCATATTTAATAACTGCCTGTTCTTCTTTTTCTGTTGCCCCTAAAATTCTTTTTTTGTATTCCTCTTTTGTTGCAACAAGCTCTTTTTCATAAGAAGCTTTCAATGCCTTTTCTTTATCATCTTCTTCTTTGTTAACACCGGCAATAAAAACGGCAGAAAGCTGATTTGCATATGCTACAGCTTCTTTTGAAAGTCGTCCATCTTCTGCCTTATTTGTAGCAGCAATTTCTTTTGCTTTAACAATTTCTTCTCTATACTTTGCTATCAGTTTTGCTTTTGTTTCAACATCAAGCATCTTATTCTTTTTTGCAGCCACAATTGCCTGACGAATTTCAAGAATTTTATTCACACCATCTTTTCGTAAGTCATGTAAGACAGCATGATATTTTTGTAATACTTCATCTTCTTCTAAAGTAGTAATACCAGCCCCATTAGCAGCTAGTGCTGCAAGTCTTGATTCTTTTAATTTTGCTATTTCGTCTGTATAGTTTTCCATGAAAATCTCCGTTACAGATATTTTGCGGATAATCGCAATAAGGTTTCTTGGTCTGTTTCTTTTGTATTAACAATACCAGCCATTTTATGATTAGACATAACTGCAATTCTATTTGTTATACCTAAAATCTCAGGCATTTCACTGGAAACAACAACAATTGTTTTTCCTTCTTTTGCCATTTTGATAATTAATTGATAAATTTCAAATTTTGCACCTACATCAATACCTCGAGTAGGTTCATCCATTAAGAAAACATCTGGTTCTCTCTCGAGCCATTTACCAATAATTACTTTTTGCTGATTTCCACCACTTAAAGAACTAATACCTTCGTCAGCAGAAACACACTTTGTACGCATTACTTTTATTTCATGATTAACTGCTTCTTCCATTTTACGATTTGACAAGATTCCAAAGGTTTTATAAGCCTCTAAATTAGTTATACAGGTATTAAACCTAATAGTATCTTTACCAAACATTCCGTTTAATTTTCTTTCTTCTGTAACTAAGGCAAAGTTATATGACATAGCTTCTTTACTGCTACCAAAACGTAACTTTTTGCCATCAAGAATTATTTCTCCGGAAGCAACGGTTCTGATACCAAATAAAGATTCTAAAAGCTCACTTCTACCTGCTCCCACTAAGCCATATAATCCAAATATTTCACCTTTTTTTACCGTAAAAGAAATATCTTCGAGAATTGGTTCATATTTTGTAGTTAATCCTCGAATTTCTAGATAATCTTCACCAGGAACATTATCTACATCAGGGAAACGCTTATCTAAAGAACGACCAACCATGGCAGCAATTAATTCGTTCATGCTAGAGTCTTTGATGGACTTTGTTAAAACCATGTTTCCATCTCGTAACACAGCTACTTCATCACAAATTTCAAAAATTTCATCCATTTTGTGAGATATATATACAAAAGAAACACCTTTTTTCTTTAAATCATTTACTATAGAGAATAATTTCTTTACTTCACGTTCTGTAAGTGATGAAGTAGGTTCATCCAATACAATAATTTTTGCATCATAAGAAACAGCTTTTGCTATTTCAACCATCTGTCTTTGAGATACAGACATACTTCGCATTATTGTTTTGGGGTTAACATTCATATTTAAGGATGCAAAAAGGGCTTTGCTTTCTTTAAGCATTCTTGGTTCATCAATAATACCAAATTTTGTTGGATATCTACCCAAAAATAAGTTATCTGCAACAGTTCTGTCCAAACATTGGTTTAATTCCTGATGAACCATTGCAACTCCGTTTTCCAGAGCTTCTTTTGGATTTTTAAAATCGATTGGTTTATTAAGAAGAGTAATCTGGCCTTCATCTTTGGCATAAATACCAAAAAGACATTTCATCATGGTAGACTTTCCAGCACCATTTTCTCCCATTAATCCTAATACTGACCCTTTTTTCACAGTAAGATTGATACCATTAAGTACCTTGTTCTTTGCAAAAGATTTAGACAGATTTTTTATTTCCAGTACTACATCATCCATATGTTCCCTCTTATGCCTATTTAAATTGAAAGCCTGTAAAACAATAGTTCTACAGGCTTGTTACTTATAGGACTACCTTAGTACTTAAGTTTGTCTGTATAGTCACGTCCTGAGTTTGTTTTAACCATATTGATTGCAAATGCATCAAAGTTGTTAAAGTTTGTAAACTTGTCAAGACAGCTTGCTTCGTTCTGACCATCACCCTGTACTACTGTTAAGTCAATGCCCATTAAAGGAGCGTAGTAATACAATGCTGGTAAGTATGAAGAAGAAAGGAAGTTATCAGCTGAGTTGTAAATAGTTAAAAGAACCTTTTTCTTTGCAGCTGTTGACTGTTTGATTCCTGCATCTCTTGTTCCAGCTGTGTACTGTTTCCAGTTAGCAGCATTAACAGGACCATTCAAAGCAAAAAGACCTTTCTGATCTGCTTTATATTCAACTGTAGCTGTAATTTTGTTACCATATTGGTCAGCAGCGGTGAAACCTTTTGAATAAACGTCAGCACCTGTTAAACCATCAAGTAAGTTTCTGATAACTTGGAGAGTTCCTGCAGCCTGTGCGTCTACGTTCTGAGATACTGTTCCTGATAATTTTCCAGCACCAATTGCTTCGATAGCGTCTGCGTTAGCATCATAACCGAAAATTGGAACACCTGCTGGGAAGTTAGAAGCCTGAAGACAACCCATAGCCATACCATCGTTATTTGAAACAACTAAATCAATTTGTCGACCAAATTTTGTTGCCCAGTTACCCATAGCTTCTGTAGCAGCGTTAGCATTCCAAGTTGAACCGTCTGTTCCAGTCATTGCTTTACCTTCGAGTTCTACAACTTTGAAAGTTTTTCCACCAACTGTAACTGATCCTTCTTTTTTAACTGTAGGATCTGTTGAACCATTCCAGGTTCCTAATGCTCTTCGAATACCTTCTGTACGAGCTTTTGAGTCGTTGTGTCCAACGTCACCAATACACAATACATAAGCGATTGTACCATCGCCATTGCGGTCAATTACAGCTGCATCTGCTGCGGCTAAATAATCAGTAATTAATTTTCCCTGAACAGCACCACCACCAGCAGCATCAAAACCTACATAGTAAGTTTTTGCATTCCAATTCATAGATGCCATATCAATAGCTCCAGTTGTTGGATCTGAAGGCTGTCTGTTAAAGAATACCAATGGCTTGTCTTTATTTAGCGCTACATTGCTTGTATCTTTTGCTCCCCCGGCAAAAGCTACTCCAGCAACAACGGTAAGTGCTAAAACAGCAGAAATAATTTTTTTCATTTTTTCCTCCTTAATGGAAAAAATCGTGTTTTGTGTACGAACACGAAATTGTTATATATTATTTATACACCATACCAACACTATCTGTCAACTTTTTTAGATAAAACTTTTTTTTAATGTAAAAAACCTATTATTTTCCCTGTTTTCCACCATTATAAAAGTTCTTCTTGCAATATCCAAAAAACTCTGGTAAAGTAATTTTATTAAAAACGTGTTCGTACACGATTCGTAGTATTCAAAATTTACGGAGGAATTCTATGACATTAGCAGAAATAGCAGAAGCAGCAGGAGTTTCCTCAGGAACCGTAGATAGAGTTATACATAATCGAAGTGGTGTTGCCCCCAAAACAAAAGAAAAGATAGAAGCAATTATTACACAATACGGATATCATCCTAACCCAATGGCCAGCCAATTAAAAAAGAAAAATAAATTACGAATTGGAGTATTACTACCTGAATTAGATTTTGGACAAGAGTATTGGGATCAGCTTTATAGTGGAATTTTAAAAGCAGTCTCTCTTTTATCTCCTTTTGATATTGAATTAATTAGACACCCCTTTAATCGTGATAAATCTGGTGATGTATTGGACAAGGCAGAAGAAATAATTCAAAAAGGCATTTCCGGACTTATTACCGCCCCGGTTAACCCTGAAGAATTTACTACTTTTTTGGAAGATATTGATTCAATTCCCTATGTTTTTGTTGACACGCCCTTTACACCGGGAAATCCAATTCTCTCCATAGTGCAAAATCCCTATCAAGGAGGAACTTGTGCAGGCAGAGTAATGAAACAATTGAAAGGAAGTGGAATCTATGTTTGCTTTAGAATGTTTAATAATGCCTACAATTTAAGAGAACGATTCCGGGGTTTTAAAGATTATATTACCCAAGATTCTGGAAGCGATGTTATTGAAGCTGTTTGTCCTGACATAACTGAAAGGGGAATATTTGAATTTATGGACGAATTACTCATTCTCCATCCTCAAATAAAAGGTATATTTGTACCCCACGCAGAAGGCCACATTATTTCTCAATATCTTATTGAAAAAGGGGTAAAAGAAAAAATAGCTTTAGTATGTTACGACTTGATTTTAGAAAATCAAACTAGATTACAGGAAGGTAGCATTGACTGTATTATTGGTCAAAGACCTGAATTTCAAGGTCTGAATGCAACCTATGCCTTACATTCTTATCTTAATTTGCATCAAAAAGTAACAGGCAAATTAAATGTTCCTATCGACCTTTTCTATAAAGAAAACATTGTTAAAGATAGTACTTATTTTTCTTTAGATGGAATGTTTCAGTAATTAATAGCTTACTTTACAATAAAAGCCTAAGGGAGTAATTGCTCCTACTAAATTGTTTTTAGTGTTCCCAAAGATATTTAGGGAATGAAACCACGGAACCGCAAACCCACAAGCACTTCCTAGCACTGCACCAGCTAATACATCAGATAAAAAGTGATTACCACTTAATATACGCACAAGGCCAGTACCAACTGCAATAGTATAACTAGTAGCAATGACTGGAGTTTTCCACTTTGAATCTGGAAAATACTTACTAAAAACATAACTAGTAAAAGTTGCCCCTGAAAAAGCAGCTGTTGTATGACCAGAAGGAAAAGAGGCAAAATAATCTCCATCTTCAACTGAAGCAACTGGATATCCGTCAAAATACATATAAGGACGGACCCTACCTACCAAAGACTTTGTAAGCTCTTTAATTCCTTGAGATAAAACTACGGTCTCTATGTACATTAAACCAATGGTTGTCCATTCAGACAAAGGAGTAACCATTAACACAGCAGGAGTTAGCAAGCCTAAAGCCATACCAACATCACCGAGCTTTTCGAAAGTATGGTTATAAGGTCCTGCGGCCCATCTATCAAAGCTATTAATATCTGATAAGGAAAACAGAATTCCATCAAAAGGTACTGGATCCTTGTCCAATAACTGCCATGCGCCCAAAAATCCTAACCCAGTACCTAAGGTAAGAGAATCTGTTACCCAGTTTAATTCAAAAGAAGAGGCATGGGTAAAAGATACTATTAATAACAACGAAATCAATATCACCAATTTTTTTTTCATAAAAGCAATATACCATTCTCTACTAAGAGATTCAACGCTGTTTTATTTTTCTCGTTCATGATATACACTATCAATTATGAAGCGAAAAAACATCATTATATTAGTAGCCTGCCTTTTAATTTGTATTACCTTTTCTTGTATTTTTCTTAATATGTATACTACAAAAAATACGTATCACATCGGGGTATATAGTGTCCCTGAAAGCTTACAAAAAACCCTAGAGCCCCTACTTTTAGACAATATACAGCTAAAAAAGGTGATTTTTCACAACCTTGGGGAAGAAGAACTTTTAAATCCTAAAACAATAAAAAAACTTGATGCTCTTTTTACTCAATATAACACCAGTTTTCCAAAACCTAAAAAGTTAGCAATTCTTAAAAGTAATGCTCAACTATTACCAGCTTTAGCTAACACAAACCAAGAAAATTTTATACCTATTAGTCTTGATCATTTTGAAGTTTGCATTAACACAGTGTATGCCCAAGAATATGGACAAACTGAGTTTACTAATCTTGAAAGTCTTTTACATTTCGCTTCTTTTTTGAAAGAAAAATATAGCTCCAGTATTTTGGCCCCTATTTTTTGTGTGGGAGGTGATGACGAAACCTTGTTTCAACTAATACAAGGAGTTGCAGAAGCCTGCCTGAAAGATAACCAGCATACACAAATAGCAAATTTTTTGAAAAATAGCACAGCTAATGCAAAAATAGAGGATAACAGTCAATTAATGGAAGTGTTAACTGAAATTAAGACATGGCAACAAAAAGGATTGCTACATGAAAGATGGTATGAAACAAACAAAAGAGATTTAGACTACCTGTTTTCTGAAAGAAAGGCAGGAATTGTTTTAATGCCATTGAGTGACCACCGGCAAATATCTTACAAATATATTCGCCAATACACTAGCCAATTTATTCCCTCTGCTACAAATAAAAACAGAGAATTAGTATTGCCCACTTATGGAGCCTATGTTTTTTCTACTAAAGCAGATTTTTCTTTTTTGCTAACCAATAGTATACAAGGAAAAATAAGCCAGCAAACAGGATTAAGCCCAGTTACCTTGCAGGCAGAAGCAAATGACATTCAATCTGATGATGTTCGATTTTGGGCAGCGGCTTCAAAAGCTATGCTCCAAGGGAAGGCAGACCTTTTTGAAAACAACACAGAAGCTTCTTTGTGGGCAAAAAAAATACGGGACTTTTTTCAAGCCCCGTATTAATTAGAGAGGCAATTTCAAAAGTCAGACGAGTTTTGAAATTGCTACCATAACGTAACGACAGAAGCTGCATAACTACATGTATTACATTGAGTTATACAGCTTCTGTAAAGCTACTTGCAAAAGTTAACAGACTTTTGCAAGTGGCTAGTAATTATTAATTACTTTTTCTGAGCTGTTTCTATATAGCCTTTCGTGCTACTTTCTCTTATAGCATAACCAAGGACAGGATTGCTTGTTCCATTTCCAAAACAGCGACCATAATACTGCCCTGCAGAAGAAGTTCCAGTTGTGGAAGTTTTTAGTACACCTGCACCGTCTTTCCAAAGACCAACATTAACTCTGTCTTGCAAAGTAGTCTTGCTTGTTGGAATTAAAGATATTTCCCAATCTCCTGTGTACTCCTCATTTATAGAACCATCACTAATTGTAGAAGACACTCGGTACGCTAACTTTGGTTTTGCAGAAGAAAGTGCATAGTAACCAATATAAGGAATGTTATCGGTACCTACTTTTGCTACATCAAGGGTAATGTACTGACCAACAATAGCATAAGAGTCTACAGTACAAGTACTTACGGTTGTAGCATCGTAACTTGCAAGGTAGGCATACTTTAAGTCTCCTTCAGTTCCGTCATAGGCTGCAATATGAATTCCCTTGTCTGCATCAACTACTAGTTTACAATACTCACCGGCATCTTCAAAAATTTCTTTTGGAGTTGACCACTTAGTTACATTTACTCCTGTTGTTCCTGCTGTAGGTTCTATGTTGTAGGTATAATATAGCTTCTTATTATAGGAATCGTACCAAACCAAAACAACTATATCGTTAGTTTGAGCAGCTCCAGGAATTACCCCAATGGAAACAAATTCTCCAGCTTTTCGACCAGTAGTACTGCCAGCTATTACATTGACATGAGAAAGATTATACTTTCCATTTGATAAGTTGTTACCATTATTCATTTCATTATTTCTGTAATCATCAAAAAAGTTACCAAAATTTTTCTTGACCTCTGTACCTGATAATTCACCATACCTAAAACGAATTTCATCATTCAAGTTATCAAAATAAGCTAGGTAGATATTAGTACTAGTTCCATGTCTTGCAGTAGCATACTCTGGGCTCTTAATTCGTCCTTTATCGAAATTCAATGTACCGGTATTTGCTCCTGCTGAATCTCCATACTGTCCAATAGCTTCCAAACGTAATGCATTAGTTCCATCATAAGAACCACTTGTTGCAGCACCACTTACTCCCCACCGAGAAGTCATAAATGAAAATCTATCTGCGGACGTTGAATTGATATCTCCACCAACGGCAGAACCATAGGTATACCCTGCACTATCGTAATGCAAGCCTACTGATGACATAAAATCGTAGCTACCTTGCCAGTATACATAGGAATACTCTTGTTCTGGAATAGTGGTTCCACCTGCATATGTTTTGGTTTTTCCAGGCATACTAAAATATAAGGGCCCATTGGTAAAGGCAAAACCTATCATACCACTAGTAGGGCTAATTTTCATTACCGGATCAGAAATAAGACCACTAATAGGTTTTGCTGCTTCACTATTAAACTGCCAAACATCAAAGTCAATGTCGTCGGTTAGCAACAAGTTGTTATCCCCATTTGGCTGCTTGTTATAGGCCTGATTGTTATCATTAACATTGTTTTGCAATTCTACACCGCTAACCGTATATGACAATGGTCCTGAAGAAGATAAACTGCTAGCAGCCAGTGTTTCAGAATCTAATAAACAAGTTTGGCCTGTCATTGGTTCTGTTGTAATCTGTTCGCTACTGGTGTTAAGGTTAAAACCATACAAGGTAATTGTTTCAGTAGTGCTTACAGGATACTTACCTCTTGCAGTTCTGTTATATACAGACCAGTTGTTCTTTTTCGCGGTATGCAAAGCAGTTTTAATGCGAGTAATGTATGGCACAACATCTACTGCATAAGTATCTGAGTCAGAAATATTTTTAACATAGATTAGTTCAGTCGTCCAACTTGCACTACCTCTGTCTTCTGCATAAACAGATAAAGCGATGTCTCTAGCAGCTTTGCCTGTAATCTTACTACTGTTCCATGTTAATGACCATTCTACAGAATGACCACTTTGATCAATAGTATTTTTTGTTACTTCAAATTTCCAACCATTACTTGCAAAATCACCAGTAGAAGACCATTCCCCTGTAGTTGTATCATACACTGCTACCGGATTAGAGCCGTTCATAGAAAAGTTATCAATAGAAGCATAAATATTTGTTAACAAAGAGTTGTCTGTAACCGTTCCCCTGTACACAATGGAGCCAGAAACCGCAGGCTTACTACCTCCAAAGTCCATATGACCGTAGTTTGCACTGTTGTTATATAAAGAGTTCTCTGTTTCTGAAGTCCAGAATAAATCGTTAATTGCGACAACTGGCTTTTCGGTATCTCTCAATACTATGTCCATGCTAAGTGTCATTGTTGCACTTAAACTGTTTGTACCTTCCGTTGTTCCTTCTGTACTGTCCCAAATAGTAAAAGCAAATTTTTTGTTTGTACCATCTGCAATTGCAGTGTTTCCATCTGCACCTAGTAAGTTCTTTAATGGAATAGTGATTACTCCCATTTCTGTTTTACTATCGGTATCAGAACCGGTACCTATTTTAGTACCAGTTTCAGAAGTATCAACTAGTTTAGATTGAACTGCAACAGTATCTGCTATAGCGTTATAAATATTGTAGCCATAATATAAATCACCGTTTCCACCAACAATTGTTGGTTTTATGGCTACATCGCCTTTTACCTTTAATTGAGAAGATGCAGTTAAATCCACAGTAGATTTAATAAGTGAATCTTGCCATGTATCATTAGTAAAGGCAGAATATACTTCCTTAAACTCTGCATTATCAACAGTTCCGTTACCATTATCATCTGTACCTGCTTTTATTAAAGCTAAACGAGGTCTATTGTTTTCTACAAAGCCCGCTACAAACGAGGAAGCATAGTTCCCAGCTTTATCAAAAGCCACATAATGTATGGTGATAGGCCCATCTGGAATGTTTTTAGAACAAATTGAAGCTTCCCAAGTATAAGAAGTTCCAACCTTGTTAACACTTTCGATCATTCTGTCTCCATCGTCGTTTAATGGAGCCAGATAATAACCGTCTGTCTGTATTTGTCCACTCTCAGATTCAGAAGTGGTGTTGTCTACAATTTGTGCTAAAGCAAAATAAGCCACTTCACTCTCTGTAGAATACAATGGACTACCATCTAAGGTAACAGAAGAGCCTGAGACACTTGAAACCAAATAAGTACTTCCAGCAATTTTTACTAAACTACCTTTTCTCACATTAGAATCTGCACTTGGTAGAGTTAATACGGGAGCATTATTTTCATCTCGGGTAACTGTTATTTTTTTCCATATTAAACCGGAGTCATTTACATAGTCCGTATCATCAATGGTAATTTTGTTGTTACCATCTGATTTTACCAACATTGGATCATATACAGAGGTTTCGCCATTTAATGTTCGGGTAAAATAAAAGGCTACTCGAGCAAAACCGCTCTGATTTACTGAATTAATGGTTTCTTCTGTTACTTTTGAACCAAAGGTGTAAAAATTATTACTTTGTTTAACAGAGGTAGAAATATTATGACCTTCCCCTGAACTTACTAATACAGGGGCCTTATTATCGTAGTGAATACGAATTGCCTTTGTAGTATTTAATTCTTTCTCTGTATTTTCGGTAATGATGATATCAAATTTTGTGGTACCCACTTCTCCAGTAGCAGACACACCAACTGGATAAGACAAGACATAGCCACTAGTTTGAGCACCCTCCGTTCCCCAGGTTTTTGCCGTCAAATAGGTTGTATTTGATGTAATATCAGAAGTACCTATCATCACTTTTTTGATATCACTAGCATCTTCTAAGCTACCAGTTAAATACCACTGCCCCGTAACATACATATCTTCTTCATATTCTCGAGATGCCACTATGTTTCCAGAGCTACCATCATTTTCGTATTGTACAACATAGAGTTTTTCGCTGTTTCCAATAAGAGGATTATCTTTATCAACAATAATTACTCTATCAAAAGGAAGACTAAAGCTAGTTCCATCGTAAGCATAAACACGAACTGCAATTTCATTTGTTCCTGTTTCCCCTGGATTAAATTCGCCTAGCTCATTTAAGGTTAGGTTCCAGCTTGAACCACTAAAGTTAGCTTTTATAGCATATTCAGAAGCATCTGCTGCATCTGCTAATGCAGAAGCACTAGTAGTACCATCTGACATTTTAACTACAGGATGCTTGGAACTTAAACCATCTAAGAACTTAGCGGCACTACCAGTAAAAATAAAGTCTTCTACAGCACCTGATGCATTTTTTGTATATGAACCTTTACCTTCTTTTGTAGAAATAATTTGTACCCAAACAGATTCGACTTGCACATCATCTTCTGCAGTACCATACAGTCGTATAGAACCACCTTGTGTGGTACCGTTTGCAGGACTCACTACGTCCAGTTTAGGTCGGCCACCTTGAGGATCCACTTTGATTTCTTGACAAAGGTCACTTTCATTACCGGCCTCATCTTTTGCTTTCAAGTGCAAATACAAAGAAGTCGTATCATTATACGTATTGTTATCTAATGCTTCTTGAGTAGTTATTCCCAAAGATACTAAATATTGATTTACTGTTTTAGCATGGGTTTTACCATCGTTCAGCCCTGAATCGTCATCAAAATATATATACCAAGACAAAGATGCATCTGTAACTTCGCTATAACCTGAAACAGGAGTTACATTAGAAGCTGATACAACATAAGATAACTTAGCACTAGAATCTAAGGTTCCCCGAGCGGTAATATCACCACTCACTTGAGTTTCCGCAGTCGGTGCTATTACAGATATTACCGGGGCTTGATTATCTACTGACACAGTAAAACTGGTAGCAGATTCTAGACCGGAAGTATCTGTTGCTCTTATAGTTATTACTAAATGTCCTGATCCCGTATCGGTAGGAATGTCAAAGGTATATACATCTCCATTTTTGGTTGGTTCTGTGTACGTAGTCCCTGTTTCGGCTGAGAAAGCCGCTGTTGCCACTACAGATTTTATTCCGTTGTCATCAGAAGCTGTTACTCGAACTTTAAGATTTTCGACAGTACCACCTAATAAGGCAGCAGAATAATTACTATTCCAAGTTGTTCCACCATCTAAACTAATTTCTGCAGGAGAAATACTTGGATTCTTAGTATCTACTGTTATGTATAAAGTAGTATCTTTTATTGTGGAATCTTCTAGGCCAAAAGATACCTTTCCATCTGTTAATTTTGGAGTACTTAGAGAATCCGAACCAGATGTATTGGTAGTAAATACATTACCTGCTTTATCTGCCAAATTGCGTTCGGGAGTATTTGCCGCCGTTGCCGATAGATAGTTCATATAGCTCATACACATCGCTGCTGTAACCGAGAAAGTTTCTGAAGCGCTATTCAAACCATTCCAGATATACACGACTTCCTGCGCAGCTAATTCCCCCTTAAAGGCTTTTCCCATATGCGTCACATAT
>CALNCH010000162.1 GCA_937875245.1 uncultured Spirochaetaceae bacterium | reverse complement strand
TACGTACGGTGACTGGAGTTCAGACGTGTGCTCTTCCGATCTTTGTCTATGATAGCACTACAACCAATTATACCCCCGTAAATTGAAACAGGGTCACAGCTATATGTTTTTTTGTAGGAATCTAAAACATCCTTACCTAAAGAAGCTCCACAAGGAGTGTTATGTTTTAATGCAATAGAAAATACATCCCCTTCTGAGGAGGCAAAAGTAGTTTTTGAGCCTTCATTATTTTCTACAGGAATAGCATTTTTTACAAATTTATTAAAAGCACTAACCGCTTTCCATGCTACGTCCAAATCTCGAATATTGTTGTAAGAAAGTTCTTTTCCCTGTAGCTGTTTCATCCCACCAAAAGCACCTTTGTGGTCCTGTGAAAGGTAAAGAGCTGCTTTTTGATGAGCGTTTTCACCATAGCGCAATTCCATAGATTTAGATAATGGCATTGTATAGTATTTCTGTAATTGATTATCTTCTTGATTATTTGAACCTAACATAAATCGAGAAACTGCTGCATCATATGCAGAGGTCAGGTTGAATACTTTTCCTGCTAATTTTCTTCTGAATTCATAGGGAACATTTCCGTT
Organism: uncultured Spirochaetaceae bacterium; assembly: GCA_937875245.1. Lineage (GTDB taxonomy): Bacteria > Spirochaetota > Spirochaetia > Treponematales > Treponemataceae > CALNCH01. The sequence goes on along the minus strand of CALNCH010000162.1, from coordinate 3,850 downwards.
TCGCAATCCTGCAAGGGTTTCTGCATAGTCAGCAGGATCTGTCAAAACTAAAACGTCCTGAAAGTTTTTTGCAGCAGCCCTAATCATTGTTGGGCCACCAATATCAATAAACTCTACAGTTTCTGGAAAACTTAAACCAGCTTGTACTTTATCAAAAAAAGGATATAAGTTAACACAGACTAAATCGATAGGTTGAACTCCCAATTCAGCCAGTGTGTTCATGTGGTTTTTTTCGCTTCTGATAGCTAAAATACCGGCATGAATTGCAGGATGTAATGTTTTAACTCGACCATCTAAGCATTCAGGGTAACCAGTAACGGAAGACACGTCGGTTACTGAAATTCCATTTTTTGTTAAGTATGCGGCGGTTCCACCTGTAGAAAGAATTTCCCAATCTGTATCTTGTAAATACTGAGCTAATTCTAGAATGCCATCTTTTACAAAGACACTAATAAGTGCTCTTTTTTTCATGAATAAACCTCGTTTCCTATGATTATCAGAGAATTGTAGCATAAAAAACTATCATTAACAATCTGTTATTAAAAGAGCTCCCCAATGGTAGAATCATACATTGAATCAAACATTTCTTCTAATGTCTTGTGTATTTTTCCAAATGCGGTAGCAACGATTGGATCAAAAGACTTACCACTGGCATTAATAATCCAACGAACTGACTCTTCGTGCTTGTACGCGGTTTTGTAGGGTCTTACAGAACGAAGTGCATCGTAAACATCTATAATTGAAACAATTCGTCCACTAAGAGGTATATCTTCTCCTGCTAAACCAAGAGGATAACCAGAGCCGTCCCACTTCTCGTGATGAGAATGTGCAATTTCCGCCGCCATTTCCAGGGTAGCTTTATCGCGTAATATCTGCCAGCCCAGAGTTGTGTGGGTTTTCATAATTTCAAATTCTGGGGAATTTAATTTCCGAGGAAGATGTAAAATTCCATCTGGAATTCCGACTTTTCCAATGTCGTGCATGGGGGCAAATAATTCAAGATTATGACAAAACTCTTCATCACAACCTATTTCTTTAGCTATTTGGGCAGAAAGTGTTGCAATTCTAGTAATATGTTCTCCAGTTTCAAGATCCCGGGTCTCTGCTAAATCTGTTAACATCTTATAACAATTTAGGCGAACCTCGACTTCTTTGTGGATTAATTCTTTTTCATAATCAGAAATACGCAACCCTGCTTTTAGACGAGCAAAAAGTTCTCGAGTTGAAAAAGGTTTCGTTAAATAGTCGTCTGCACCAAAATCTAATCCTTCAATTTTTTCATCTTCGGAATCCCGAGCGGTAAGTAAAATGACATAGGAATAAATAGTTTTGGGGTTTTCTTTGATAAGTTTAGCTAATTCTGGACCAGTAAATCCAGGCATTTCCCAATCTAATAAAATTACAGGAAAATAGGGATGCTTTTGGTAGACTTCCCAGGCTTCTGTGCCATTTTTACAGGGATACACTTCGTATCCTTGGTTTGTTAATATTTCAGTTAAATATGCTAAAACAGACTTGCTATCTTCAGCTAAAAGGACAGGAACCAAATCATTTTTTTCTCTTGTATTCATAAGGGATATAATAACACCAAAAAAAGTAAATCGCAATTACAAGAAAAAAAAAGCCAACTATGTGACTCGAACACATTACCTGCTCATTACGAATGAGCTGCTCTGCCTGGTGAGCTAAGTTGGCATGTTTTAGAGTATAGTAAAAATAACAGGAATAATCAAGAAATAAAGTCTAAAGACCCCGCTGTTGAGCTCTTTGATCCACAGTACGTCTTAAATCAACAATATTATTTACAATAATATAGCTATCAAATACTTCAATCTTTCGTTTTTCTACAAATTTATTCACTTCGTCTCGTACTGTATCCATTGGCAAGCCTACCCAATGTGATAAATCTTGAATTGTAGGATTTTGAGAGGGATTCATTTCGTCAAACATTAACAGTACATCCCCAATACGTGCTTGCAAATCATTTATACATAGAATCTTAAAACGACGTTTTTGGTCATAGATTCGCTTGCAAAATAATTTTAATAACATTAAGGCTATTTGTGGATTCCCGGAAATTAAGAGTTCAAAATTTTCTTTGCTAAATTCAAGTACTTCTACTTGGTCAATTGCAACACAAGTAGCTGAACGAGGGCTGTTTTGAAGAATAGCCATTTCTACAAAAAATTCTGAAGGCATTAATATATCAAGGTTTTTCTTTGCACCATTAACACATTTTACTAATTGAACTTGACCTGTTTGTATCAAGTAAAAACAATCCCCGGGTTCATACTCTGATATTATTACTGAACCTGATTCATAAGTTTTAGCAAATCGAGAAAAAGCTGGAAGAGAAAATTGTTTTAAAGCGTTAGGAACCACAGCGTCTGGTTCTAAAGCTTCACTATGCTGTCTTGTTCTTGTGTCTTTCATTTTCTTTCGACGATCAGCATCACCTAGAAGTTTTATTACCTCTGACTTAAAACGAGTGTTAGGAAATCGTTGTAAGAGTTTATTACAAACATCACCACAGGATTTATATTGTTCATCTTCATAAAAACTTTTTGCTACAGCTACCATTCCTGATTCTTGGTCTATTTCTGTGCTGCTATGAAGAATAGATTCTGTTTTTCGGTGAATTGCACGTAACTGGTTTGAAAACACTTTTAACATTTTAATAATAACTTGTTTGTTTCCGCTAAAAAGTTTTTCAAATTCTGGCACAGTCATAGCAATGGCTATTGAGTCAGTTACTACAGTTGCAGTTTCTTCTCTTGGAAAATGACCTAGAGCAGATTTTACACCAAAAAATTCACCTTCTTTGATATGTTCAGTAACAGGAACTCCTGTCTCTATGTCTGTGCAGGTTAAAATTATCATACCACGTTGCAAAATGAAAATCCGTTCGTCTTTATCACCGGAGAAGTAAATTATAGAACCTTTTGTATATTGCATTGCCTTTGGCATGTCTCTTCCTCTGAAATTGTCACTTAATTTTAAAACATGATAACATAAATATTGTATTTGTGCTATGGTTTTTTTATGATAGATTTACATACTCATTCTGCATGTTCTGATGGACAGCTGTCTCCTACAGACTTAATTTCTTTTGCTGCATCACAAGGGGTTAGTGTTTTAGCTCTTACTGATCATGATACGGTGTCAGGATTACCGGATGCTGAAAAAAAAGCCCAGGAATTACACATGACTTTTGTTCCTGGAGTTGAACTAAATATTGAATGGCCTACTGGTGAATTTCACTTATTAGGATTGGGTCTTAAGCATATTTCATCTTCATTGCAAGACGTACTTTCTCATCTTCAATTAGAACGACAGAAGCGAAATCAAGTGATGGTCAGTAAAATGCAGGAAGCAGGTATGGATGTGTCTTTAGAAGAGTTATTATCTATATATAAAACAGAATGTTTAGGGCGCCCTCATTTTGCAGATTTTATGGTAAAAAAAGGAATAGTAAAAAAGCAACAGCAAGCTTTTGATTTATATTTAGCAAAAAGCAGACCAATTTATGTCCCACGGGTGGGGGCTTCTTTGGATGAAGCTATTGTTTCAATTAAGGATTCCGGTGGGGTACCTGTTTTAGCTCATCCCTTATCCTTGTATCTTTCTTGGGGAAAAATAGAACCGGTTTTGCAAGAGTTGTATGAAAGAGGAATTGAAGGTATTGAAGCTTGGCATCCTGGAGTTAGAGTTGTAGAAGCTGAACGGTTAGAAACAATTGGGAGACGGATTGGTTTTTTCATTACGGGAGGCAGTGATTTTCATGGTGAAAATGTGAGAATGGACAGAAAAATCGGACGGACTTCTGGTATGACAAAAATTGATGAAAAAC
>CALNCH010000161.1 GCA_937875245.1 uncultured Spirochaetaceae bacterium | reverse complement strand
CCAAAATCCTTGAATACCATTTGTTGGATTATCATTTTTCCAGTATTCCAAATATAAATCTGAATCTATCACTGCCACAGAAATTGTTGAATCAAAAGGATAAAGAGTATGGATCCCATCATAATAAAAACCATAAAAGGTTTTTAAAACAATAGAGTTTTTCTCAGAAGAAAACTCAATTATTTTGCTATTGTTTTCCCAAATTCCACTCAGTGTAGTTTTTTCACCTATATTAAACTCTTCTGAAACGAGAGGAAGTATTCCACAAAATAGAATAAAAAAAAGCCGATAGATATGCTGTTTCATACAGTACCTATCGGCGTTTTTCTGCTACAACTTATAGTTAATTAAAAGAGTCACTTTCAAAAAAGTGTAGCAATTTGCTCTTTATACATTTCTGCAATTTTATGTCTCATGAATTCTTGTTTTCCTGATAATTCTTTTCCTACAGTAAAGGAATCAGGTAATAACACAAATTTTGAAACTAATTCACAGGTTCTAAATCCTGTTTTACTGCTTACTTGGTTGTCAATTTCAGATCGTACAAGGTTAGCGATTTCTGCACTTTCTAACAACTCTTCGTAAGAAGTATAGGTTAATCCAGTTTCTTTTGCAAAAGACTGAATCATATCTTTAGAGGGAACAATTAATGCTCCCAAATATTTTTTGTCCTGTCCCATAAGAACTGCGGTTTCAATATAAGAACTGGAAGTAAGAGCAGATTCTATGCCTAGAGGCTCGATGTTTTCGCCTCCTAATAAAACGATGGTATCTTTTGCTCGTCCAGTAATTTTTATTTCATTATCCAGCGTCAACATTCCAACATCACCGGTATTTAACCAACCATCCTTATCAATAGCTAATGCAGTAAGTTCTGGCTGTTTATAATAGCCCTTCATTATCTGTTCACCACGAGCTAAAATCATTCCTTTTTTTCCCGCTGGTAAAGGCTTATCACTTAAAATAATACCATGTTCTTCCTGTACAATCTTAATTTCTGAACAAGGATACACAACACCAACACAACCGGGTCGAGGCTTTTTACTATTACGAACAGATAAAACCGGTCCTGCCTCTGTAATGCCGTAGCCTTCAAGTAGATGAACACCAATACCACGATAAAAAAGATCGGTATCAGGTTGTAAGGCTCCACCTCCAGAAATACCACACTCTAACCTACCACCTAATTTTTCTTTTATTTTTTTATAAACTAAAATATTACCAAGTTGATACAAAGGCCATAAGAAGATAAAAGGTATTATTCCTACAATAAAATCAAAGAGGGGTACTCTTTTAGAAAAACGAGGAATACGACCCGTTATATATTCTTTTGAGCAAGCAGATTTTTTTCCCACTGATACAAAAAAATTAAAAAGTGCATATTTTACACCCCCAGATTTTCTCATGGAACGATAAACACCCTGTGCTAAAGACTCCCATAGTCGGGGAACACCACACATCCATTGAGGACGAATTATTGCCATATCAGGAAGCATTACTGAAGCTATAGGCTTTGAATAGGCAATACCACTTTTTAAGGTAATAGCAATGTACTGAACAACTCGTTCAAAACTATGCCATACAGGCAAAACGCTAAGCCACATATCACCTTTTTTTACATGAAGTACATTATGAACCACTTCAAGCTGTACCATATAATTTCTATGAGTGAGCATTACACCTTTAGGAACCCCTGTAGTTCCAGAAGTAAAAATTAAAGTAGCAACATCATCACCCTTTGTTTTGTCCATCTCACTTTCTATTTCAGAGCGATGCTCTAATCCAATCTTTTTACCATTTTCCATAAGCTGGTTAAAACTATAAAGAGTAATTCCTTTTTCTTTTGCAGAAAGGGCAATATCTTCTGCATATCCATCGAATAAAATAGCAGTTTTGAATAAAGGAACTTCTTGGGTATTATCTAGTACTTTTTGTAATTGGCGTGTATTTTCAAAGAAGCCATAGGCACATTCAGCATAAGAAATAATATAACGAATTTCAGTTCCCATTGAGTCGCAACCACGTGGAACATCGGCAGCACCTAGGGAAAGAAGGGCAACATCGCTAATAAGCCATTCCCGACGATTGTCAGAAATGAGGGCAACCTGATCTCCCCTTTC
>CALNCH010000160.1 GCA_937875245.1 uncultured Spirochaetaceae bacterium | reverse complement strand
AAAACTAATATTCGTGCCATCCATGGCACGCCCTTAACAGGGAGTTTATAAGGAGATTAAAATGAAACAATGGGTATGTAGCGTATGTGGTTATGTTCACACCGGAGATGAGGCACCAGATTTTTGTCCTCTGTGCAAGGCAACGAAAGATAAATTCAAGGAAATGGAAACTTTTGCAGGCTGGGCAGATGAGCACAAAATTGGTGTTGCAAAAGGTTTAGATTCAGAAGTTGTACAAGGTTTACGTGATAACTTTATGGGTGAATGCACTGAAGTTGGTATGTATTTAGCAATGAGCCGACAAGCAGACAGAGAAGGATATCCAGAAATTGCAGAAGCTTTTAAACGATATGCTTACGAAGAAGCTGATCATGCATCACGTTTTGCAGAATTATTAGGTGAAGTGGTTCACCCTGATACTAAGAAAAACTTGGAACTAAGAGTTGCAGCAGAAGGTGGAGCCTGCGAAGGAAAACTGATGTTAGCAAAAAGAGCAAAAGAATTGAATTACGATGCAATTCATGATACTGTACACGAAATGTGTAAAGACGAAGCTCGACATGGTGCGGGTTTTAAAGGATTACTTGCTCGTTATTTTGGTAAATAACACGTAAAAAAGATATATTAGGGAGTTAAAGTATGGTAGGTTTAGCACAAGAACGATTACTAGAAAAAAGTATACGTCCTTCAGTACAACGTTTATCTGTGTATCAATATTTACTGGATAATCCTACCCACCCCACTGTGGATACCGTTTTCACGGCATTATCACCTACCATACCTACTCTCTCTAAAACTACAGTTTATAACACTTTGAAATTATTGGTAGAAAATAACTTAGTTCAAACTATTACTATAGAAGATGATGAACTTCGTTATGATGCCAATATGGAAGATCACATTCACTTTAAATGCGAAAAATGCGGATCTATCAATGACTTTTTTTCCCCTCTAGCTCATAACACAACAGAACTCATAAAAAACCAACTTTCTTCAGAATTTTCTCCCCGTAAAATCCATATTTTTGTATGGGGACTTTGCAAAAAATGTAATAAGGATTCTCAATCTGTCCACAATTCTCTTTAATTGTGTTATATTTATATAACATAGAGGAGATTATGTGAAAGCTGCTAGAGAACCTTTTTTTCGATTGGCTATAACTGCAATTATAGTGTATTTAGTAATCAACTACTGGAATACTGCTACAAGAGGCATTTTTATTTTACTAAGGGTTGCAAGCCCCCTTATAGCAGGCTTTATTATTGCCTACATTCTTAATATATTTATGACTTTTTTTGAAAGAACTCTTTTGAAGAAAGTAAAATTCAAACGTTTTTTTTCAATATTATTATCAATTCTTTTTGTATTATTAGTTTTAACTTTTGTTATCCTATTAATTATTCCTGAAATTTCTTCTAGTATAAAAGTTATTGGAAAAGGACTCTTAGCTCTTATTGAAAAAAGTAAAAACTTTGTTCAATTACATCCAGAATTGGAACAATTTATTCCTGAAGAATTAGCTTTTACTAGTGAAGCCTTTGATTGGCAAAATCTTTCCTCTCAAGTTCTCAATTTTCTTCGTTCTGGTGCTATGAGTAATGTTGCAAGTATTGTATCTTCTGTTTTTTCTGGTCTATTAAATACTGTTTTAGGAATTATTTTTGCCATATATTTGTTAGCATCAAAAGAAAGACTGCTACATCAAGTTGATAAAGTATGTTCATCATATTTAAAACCACAAGCACAACAAAGCCTTACCTATGTAACAGAAACTGCAAATAATTCTTTTCATAGTTTTATTGTAGGCCAATGTACCGAAGCAATCATTTTGGGTCTCTTATGTACAATAGGAATGCTAATACTTCAGTTTCCTTATGCTCTAATGATTGGTATTTTAGTTGGTTGTACAGCCTTAATTCCAATAGCAGGTGCCTATATAGGAACTATTGTTGGAGCCATAATGATACTTACAGTGTCTCCTGTTCAAGCTTTATTTTTTATTATTTTTTTACTTATATTACAACAAATTGAAGGTCAATTAATATATCCTAGAGTAGTAGGCACTACTATTGGGTTACCTGGTATTTGGGTGTTAGCCTCTGTGGTAGTAGGAGGAGGACTTTTTGGAGTTCTGGGAATTTTATTTGGTATTCCATTATGTTCAACTGTCTATACTTTGATAAAAACTGATATTCATAAACGAGAAGCGGCAAAAGTTTTTACAACTGAAAAGGCCGATACTGATACTCAATAGGCAAAAAAAAAGGGGCTGTCCCAAAAGTTCTTTAAATGAACAAAATGGACAACCTCTTTTACAAAAATAAGTAATACAAATTATACTTTCTTTGTTACATAACCGCTTCTAAGGCAACGTGTACACATTTTAATAGTCATAGTTGTACCACCGATTTCTGTTTTAACCTCAACAATGTTTGGTTTCCAAGTACGGCGTGTATGGTTATATGACTTACTTACTTTGTTTCCACTTAATGAACCTTTTCCACAAATTTCGCATCTTCTGGACATAGTAAACCACCTATTAATATTTCAAATTACATTACAAGTATGTGAGTTGCCATGTTACCAAAAAATAAAAACATTGTCAAATGGGTTCTCCACAATCTTGTCTTATTCTAACATTTAAACTCTGCCTTCGTAAATAAGCATTTCAGTAGCATCTATGGTTACCCACAAACCTTCTTCTAGAGCTTTTATAGCGCCCCGAACTTGAGACATCCAAACCAATTACAGCATCTACAACACGAAGTAAGGGAATGTAACTTTCTTTTAAGGTTTTGCAAACCAAAATTTCACCTTTTTTCTTTCGCAATCCATAATAGGCATCTTCTGCAGAATCTGCTTTTAAAACCCGTCCACTTACATGACCACTACCATTTATATATCCACATCTTTGTCCACGAGCTAACACGGTACCAACTAAAATAACTCGTACGGTATTAACCATTAAGGGACTGGACAAAGGAATGCCGGCTACCATTACAACTCGGTCAGATATTTTGATAATACCAGCATCAAGGGCTACTTTTATTGCTTGCTGAACCATTTCATCAGAATCGGCTGCAACCTTGGAAAGCAAGGGAATAACTCCCCAGTTTAGTAATAATTGGCGCTGAACTTGGGAATCTGGAGTAATTGCCACAATAGATTGTTCTGGTCTAAAAGAGCTAATCATTCGAGGTGTATTTCCATGCAAAGTAGGTGATATAATAGCCAAAGACAATACGTCTGTTGCTGTCATGTACGCCATTCGAGCCATGATATAACCCAAATGTTGTAATTTTCCATGATTTTCCAATATGAAGGAAACAGTTTCTTCTGCACTCAATCTCATTTTTTCACAATACTCAGTAGAGTCTTCCACGGTAATAGCAATACGTGCCATTGTTTCAACAGCTTCTATTGGATAAGCACCGTTTGCCGTTTCACCTGAAAGCATAACAGCATCTGTTCCATCAAAAATAGCATTCGCAACATCAGTTAATTCTGCTCTTGTTGGCCGAGGATTTACTATCATAGAATCAAGCATCTGTGTTGCAGTTATTACCGGTTTTCCAACTTTTCGACACACTTGAATAATATGCTTTTGAGCTAAAGGTATTCGCTCCGTTGGTAATTGTACCCCTAAATCCCCACGTGCTACCATTACCCCATCTGCAGCATCAACAATTTCATGGATATTATTTAATCCTTCTTCATTTTCTATTTTTGCAATAATACGAGCCTTGGAATTTAACTCATGAAGATAACTACGAATTTCTTGAATTTCACTGGCAAAGCTTACAAAGCTAGCTGCAATAAAATCCACATTCATTGCCACCCCAAAAGCAATATCCTTTTTATCCTGTTCACTCATAATTGGTAAATCAGCATGTAAGCCGATTAAGTTAACATTTTTTTTACTACCTATGGTTCCTGTGTTATGAGCGGTGCAAAAAACTTTTTCATCCTTTACACTATCTACATCTAACTCTAACAAACCATCTGCAATTAAAATTCTATGACCAGGTTGTATGCGGTGAGGTAATTCTTTCCAAGACAGAGAAATTGTCGCAGCTGTTTTTGTTCCATCAGAATTCTGCTGAGAACCAACGGTTTCAACTTCATCAACGGTAACAATAACCTTATCACCTTTTTGAATAGTTACTTTGCCATCATTTGCCACTATACCTGTTCGTATTTCTGGCCCTTTGGTGTCCAACAAAAGAGCAATAGGTCTCTTTGTTTTCTCGGAAGCACGTCTTACTCGATCCATTGCCACTTTATGGCTATTGTGATCTCCATGAGAAAAGTTAAATCGGGCTACATTCATCCCGGCTAAAATCAATTTTTCTACAATATCATCATCAGCTGTTGTAGGTCCCATTGAACATACAATTTTGGTTTTTCTAGAAAACATAACTTCATTATAGAATAATGCATACTTTAAAGCCAGTGGATTTTGCTTGCTAATCTTTTAGAAAAGTGTTACAAATAATGTAGTTTAATGCGCTATATTCGGGCGTAACGCTGGATTGTTACGTTTGAGGCGCTACATATAGGGGTTACCACAATGCCATATTCCGAGCCTACTAATCTCGCAATTGTAGCTTGTCCCGGCGGAGAGTCTTTTGCTGACGAAGTAATTGTTCATCTGCGGCACATGTATAAACATCGTTTCAACTTGAAACGCGATGTTATTTCAAAACGTTACCAAATGGATAAAGATGCCTTAATACGGGACATCAATTTTGCTAACGATTTACAAACCTCAGATCTGGTGGTTCGAGGCAGTATCGACAAGTATCGATCCCCAGAGTTCAAAACCAATGTAGAATTTACCTACTTCATGAACGGTGAGTTTAAAACAGAGATTAAAAGTTGTATTCGTGGTAAAGATGTCTACATCTTTCAAGATGTAGAAAACCATCAAGTTCTTTCACTTAACGGTGGAAAAAACAAAATGGCATTATCTGTAAATGATCACCTAGTATCTTTGCTAGTTACTATCGATGCAGTAAGACAAGCTGGTGCTGATAAAATCACTCTAGTTGTTCCTGTATACCCATATAGCCGACAGCACAAGAAAAAGGGACGAGAAGGACTAACAGCCAGTCTTTTAGGCCACATTTATGAAAACAT
>CALNCH010000159.1 GCA_937875245.1 uncultured Spirochaetaceae bacterium | reverse complement strand
CCACCATTTTTACTTACAGAATGTAAACGAGCGGTATATACACCATCTGGAGAACGAGTACCGTCATCGGCTAATCCATTCCATGGAATTGAAGATGGAATACTACGTTTTTCTGCAAAAGTTTTTACCACTTTTCCAGTTTCATCCAATATTTCTAATTCATAACTAGCAATACCAGTATTTGATTTAATTACTGGAGTAAATACTGCTGTGTCTTGTACTCTATCACCATTTGGGCTGAAAGCAGTAGGTGTTACCGTAAGCAAAATCTCAGTTGTTCCTGTATTTAATTCAAAAAAATTAGACTTAGCAAATCCTTTGTTTCCAGCTAGATCGGTAGTTGATAATTCGTAATAGTACAAACCATCTGCTACCCTTCCATCAGAAGTTACCCCATCCCAAACAATGGAAGAAGGTGGTATTTCTCCGAATGAATAAGATTTCACCATTTGCCCTTGCTCTGTATAAATACTACCAGTCCATTCTTTTTCCTTAGAACCTTCTTGGTAAATAGCAAGTGTATCTAATCGTCCGTCTCCATCAGGAGAGAAAATTGAACTATCTTCTTTTACCGTGGCAAAAGGTGGAGTATTATCAATGGTAAAATTACGACTAATTTCTGAATTTTGACCATTATTAAAACTAGAAGTGAACCGAAGCTGGTAATCACCATCAGGAAGAACAGTATCTACCCTATTTTTTCCATCGTATTCAATTTGTGCAGGGGGTGTAGTTGTCCCACTAAAGTTTTTTACAATATTGTTACCCTGGTCTAAAACAGCAATCTGCCAATTTAGTAAACCTGAAGAACTAGACATAGTGGGGATGATGGTTAAGGTGTCTTTTATATTGTCCCCATTTGGAGAAAAAGGACTGTCTTTTACTGACATATTAACTGAGCGAGGAATAGCATCATAAATAATGTTTGTAATTTGAGCAGGTTCAGAATTATTTCCTGCTAAATCAGTAGCAGCAATTTTGTAGGTATATACGCCTTCTGAAACCGCGTTCCCTAGGCTATCTTTTCCATCCCATTCTATAGTTTCTGGAGAGGCTTTTTTCCACTCCCAAACTCGAACTGCATTGGACAAATTATCTAAGACTTTTGCAGTCCAGACTTCTTCTACGGAACCAGATTGTTCAATTTTGAGAGTAGGTTTATTTCCTGCACCAAATATTTTTGCAGATTCTTTAGGTGGTACCAAGTTAATTTCTGGTTCAGTGTTATCAACTACAACCTTAAGAGGAACCGTTTTACTTTGATTACCATTATCATCTGTAGCTGTTACATAGTAAAAATAAATTCCATCGGGAGCTGTTTCACCAGAATCCAAAATTCCATTCCACATTACCGTTTCTGGAACTGCTACTCCTTGTTTAGGAGTTACTAATTGTTTTCCAAACCATTTAATGGTGTTCCAAAAACCAGTAGGCATTTCTTGCCGTTTTTCTTTATTGCCAATAGAACGAACTATTTGTTCACTTTCATCAGTAATAACCAAAGCCCATTCGGCTACATATCGTTTCTCTGAAATCTTAACTGGTATAATCAGTTCATCTTGAACACCATCATTATTTGGAGAAATATACAAAGTATCTTTTTTTTGAGCAAACGTTGCATTTGTTAAGACACAAAGCACAAGGGCAAATACCCCAATTCGTAGTTTATTCATTTTCACCCCACACTTGTATTTCTGGAGCATTAGTATCTTTTAATCCAAGATAAAATAAAGTTCCAGCAGATAAAACAGATACATTGTCATACAGATTTCTATATGCGAAGCCTGGCACAATTTCGTTTTGTTGCCAACCTTTTTTAGTTAAAAAAGAGTCATCTTTTGACTTAATTCCAAATTTAAAACTTAAAGATACAGTTGGTAAATAAGATGCTTCATCATTCATAACATCACGTAAATTCAATGACCATGAAGTTCCTAAATGAATAATATCAGCATAGGCTATTTGTAAAGCTGTATCAAAGACTAAATTTTGAAAAAAAGGAAAGGATATATCACTGGAAAAACCCACTATAACTTTATCAATTGATACTAAAGTAGTTGCTAAACCCAAATGAGGGGTAATCATTGAAGGATTTCCACTTGTATCATTTGGAGAATAGGGTTTTCCTAATCCGGTAAGAGATGCTCCCCATCTAAAATCAGAGAGAAAGGGAATAGCTTTTATTGTGCCTTGATTATACACAAAACCCAAGTCCAAATTAACTGCCCAATCAGAACCAAAGGCTCCTGAAAAACCAGCTCCAACATAGAGTTTTTCAGTTACATCTTTAGAAAAAGCAGTTCGAACTGTTACACTATTTCCCAACTTTACACTTTCAAGTTCAGAGAAAACTCCCTGTACTGCGGTGGTAAAAACACCATACCTAGTTGGTAAAGCAAAACCTACTTGCCCAGCTTGACCATAAGAACTATTTGTAGAATCAATTAATCCTGTATACCCAAGACTTAAAACTAATCGTTGTTCCCCGGCTAATACTGCAGGATTAAGTGCAATATGTTCTGGAGCAACGCCAGATAATGCACCACCAGCAACGGAAGCTCCATTTGCTAATACAGATGGAGAAACCAACTGATACAACAACTCTCCAGAGTTGGCAGGACTGTATCCATATGCTCCCAAAAGAAGCACACTTACAAATCCTATAATTACAAATCTTTTTCTATTCATGCCTTTTTTAACCTCCGCATTCAGTAAAAAATTATAGGTTATATTGACCCTTAATTCAATAATAACTACAATATAAAATATGAAGACGCAAACATTTAAAGGCGGAACACCCCCGCCAGAACGAAAGGAAAATACAGAAAAACTTCCAATAGAAGCTGTTTTTCCTTCAACAAAAATGGTCAGTATCCCGGTTACTCAGGGAGGTGCTCCCAATCAACCAATTGTAAAAGTTGGAGATACTGTAGCCCGTGGACAGAAGATAGCAGAAACTGGTGCTTTTATGTCAGCTCCAGTTCATTCTTCTGTTGCTGGGATAGTAAAAAAAATTGAAAACCGCTTGGTTACTGGCAACATAGCTGCACCTTGTATTGTCATAGAAGCAGACGGTTCTGACAGAACGGCTTATATGGAACCTCTCGATCCAAATTCATGTACAAAAGAAGAAGCATTAGCACGAATTAAACAAGCTGGTATCGTAGGTATGGGTGGTGCTGCTTTCCCAACTCATGTAAAACTAAATCCTCCTCAAGGAAAAACCATCGATTGTGTTCTGGCAAACGGTGCAGAATGTGAACCTTACCTTACTATCGACGACAGAACCATGCAGGAAGCTACAGAAAAGGTTATTGACGGATTAGTAATCTGTGTCAAATTAACTAAAGCAAACTGCGGTATTATTGTCATCGAAGATAACAAAACACACTTAGTACCTGTTTTAGAAACAAAGATACAAGAACTAGGATACAATAATATCCTCAGCGTAAAAGTTTGTAAAACCAAATATCCTCAAGGTGGTGAAAAAAATATAGTTCAAGTAATTGGACGAGAAATTCCCGCTGGTGGTCTTCCTGCTGATATCGGATGTGTTGTCCAAAACGTTGGAACTCTTGCCGCAATCTCAGAAGCGTTCCGAGAAGGGAAACCATTAATTGACAGAGGTTTAACTATTTCTGGTGGTGCTTGTGAAACCCCTAAAAATATTACCGTTCCAGTTGGAACTCTTATTGGCGATTTAATTCCAGAAGCTATTACCCTTAAACCTGAAGTTGCAAAGATTCTTTCTGGTGGACCAATGATGGGCTTCGCTATGATGAATGCGAACTTTCCTGTTCAGAAAAATACTTCCGGTGTTCTTTTCTTAACAGCTAAAGAAGCTAATTTAGTGGAAGAAAATCCTTGTATTGGTTGCGGAAAGTGCATAACCGTTTGTTCTTGTCGCTTAACACCAGTAATGATCGTACGTTCTCTTAATGCAGACAATATAGAAGAAGCTAAACGATACGGTTTGATGGATTGTGTTGAATGTGGTACTTGCGCTTACGTTTGTCCTGCAAACGTAAAACTAGTTCAAAGATTCCGAATTGGAAAAATGCAAGTAAGAGCAAAAATGGCAGCTGCAAAAGCTAAAGCTGAAAAGGAAGGTCAATAATGGCTGCTAAATCAGATTTAAACGAAATTTATATTTCATCTAGTCCTCATTTTCATTCAGGACATTCAACAAAAAAAATAATGCTATCAGTTATTATCAGTTTACTTCCTTTATGTGTATGGGGCGTTATTACCTTTGGCATACCTGCTCTTATCACAATTTTAACTTCAGTAGTGTCTTGCGTTATTTTTGAATTATTTATCCAAAAAGTTACAAAAAGGCCTGTTAGGGTTTCAGATTGTTCTGCTATTGTAACTGGTATTATGCTTGCTTTGGTTCTCCCACCTACAACTCCTATTTGGATTACCATGTTAGGTGCTTTTTTTGCTATCGTTGTAGCAAAAGAATTATTTGGTGGAATCGGTGCAAACGTATTCAACCCAGCTCTTACTGGTCGTGCCTTCTTATTCGTTAGTTTCCCAGTTGTATTAGGTTCTCAATGGCTAGATCCTGCAACAGATGCTATTTCTGGTGCAACAATGCTTTCTTCAATGAAAGCTGGAACAGCAGTAGCAGATAGTGATCTTTACTTACAATATTTCTTGGGAAGCCGTGCAGGTTGTATTGGAGAAACAAGTATTTTACTCATATTAATTGCCTTTGTTTTTCTTGTAGTAACTAAAATTATTGACTGGCGTGCCCCTGTTGCTATGGTTGCAACAGTAGCTGTAGCAACTGCAATTGCTGGCGGAGACGTTTTATTGTCACTTCTTACTGGTGGACTTTTATTTGGTGCAGTTTTCATGGTAACGGATTATGCAACTTCTCCGGTAACTCCAGTTGGAAGGCTAATTTTTGGTTTTGGATGTGGTCTTATAACTTTCTTGATTCGCCAATTCGGTGGATATCCAGAAGGTGTTATGTTCAGTATTCTTATAATGAACTCCGTAGTACCATTCCTTAATAAAATTGTTGGTCGAAAATATGGCTACAAATTGCAAAAAAAAGGAGCTAAAAAATGAAACAAATGTTAAAACTTGGTTTCGTTCTTGCAGCATTCGCTTCTATAGCTTGTGTTTGCTTAGCTTTGGTTAATAATGTAACAGCCCCTGCTATTGCCGCTACAAAAGCAGCAAAAGCAAACATGGGTATGAAAGTAGTGTTTGCAGATGCAGATAGTTTTGAAGCAGTAACTGATATTACTAAAAATGCTGCTGATGTAACTGCATTAAGCAACACCCTCGCATCAAACTCTGTTAAAATCAATAGTCTTAATTTGGCTAAAAAAGGTTCTGATGTTATTGGTTGTGTAATTGAAGCTGTTGGTCCTACTTACGATAAAGCAACAATGCTTATAGGTATGGATTTAAATCGAACTTTAACTGGTATTCAGTTTTTAGCTTTATCCGATACCCCCGGTTACGGACAAAAAGCCACAGATCCTTCTTGGATAGCTCAGTTTGCGGGAAAATCAACAGTTGAATCACTTGAAGCTGGAAAAAACTTTGACGGTATCAGTGGTGCAACAATTTCAAGTAAAGGTATAGCTTCAATAATTAACTTTGCCTCATATGTTGGTGGTGAATATCTAGCAGCTAACCATGGTGGTGCTGCAGGAAGCGGAATAGCTCCTGTTGCCGCAAAAGTTGCACAACCCTTCACTTACCCAGATGCATTATTTGATATGTTTTCTCAAGAAACCTATCCAGAATTAGTTACCACCCCGATCCGTGATGATATTTCAGCTTTAGCTATGAGTCATGACATGGAAGTAACAAATGCATTTGTTATTAAAAACGGAGAAACTGTTCTTGGTGCTGCTGTAGGTGTATTAGGCATTGGATATCATGGACAGGGCATTGTTTTAACTGCCGTTGATCTTAATCGTACCATTATTGGTTCACGCATTATTCAATTGCAGGATACTCCCAAATTTGGACAAAGAGCTCTTGAAGAAGAATTCTATGGCCAGTTTGCAGGAAAATCTGCAGACGACAATCTTTGGGTAAATAGCGATGAACAGCATCCTGTAGACAATCCTGATGTAGATATCTTAAGTGGTGCTACAATCACCAGTGGTTGTGTTGCTGATATGGTTAAAGTAAAAGAATATATTAAAGATAAAGGCGCAAGATTAATTGGGCCAAACTGTCCAGGTATTATCACTTCTGAAGAAGCTAAAATTGGTATTATGCCAGGTTTCGTTTTCAAAAAAGGTAAAGTAGGTATCGTTT
>CALNCH010000158.1 GCA_937875245.1 uncultured Spirochaetaceae bacterium | reverse complement strand
TCCCAATAGGTTTAACTTTTGCTTCAAAGTACCATTTTCTGCATCATAACCTGCATGAACAATGCCACTATTTGCCTTAGAAGCCCCTGTGCAAACATCCTCGTTTTTTTCTACTACACAAATATTCAATTGATACCGTGAAAGTTCACGCGCCACCGCACACCCAGTAACCCCTGAGCCAATTATCACTACATCAAAATCAAATTTACCCATACAAACTCCCAGTATTATTCTTAAATACGTATAAATAAAAAAAAGAGCAAAGCGTTACCTCACGACCGGTGGCCATGATTAAACAACCTTACTCTCTTTCTCAAAGGTATTATTATGAATGTAAGTAAATAATAACATTGGAATTATGCCCTGTCAAATAATACTTTTTTGTAGACAATTGTTATAGAGACCAGTATATTTTAAGTAACTTTGAGGTATTTATGAGCAATATTTGTGACTATATTCAGTGGAGAGGAGATTTAACTTTTGAAGAGTCTCCCTTAAATGCAATTGACAGTGTAATTTTTTGTCAACTCTCTTATCTGGAATTCAGAAACTTTCTTCCATCTGATTTTTCTCATGGCACCTCTATTCGAGATGCAGCTTTTTTATATGTCCAAAATACTAGAACTACCCCTTTTGGAGCCTTACCTAGTCCAGATACAGAAAAATTGTTACGGCTAGCAGGAGAAAGCAAACGATTTGGTTCTGTATTAATGAAAGGCTATGTAAGTAAACTGGACGAAGAAATAGAAGAACAGTTTGCAGCCCTTACCTATGACTTACTAAATGGAGCCTTTAGAGGAACAGATGACACCCTTCTAGGATGGAAAGAAGATTTTTTGATGTCTTATAAGGAAATAGTACCTGCACAAAAAGATGGAGTTACCTATTTAGAATGGGTAGCAGACAAGGTCAGAGGGAAACTCTATGTCGGTGGACATTCCAAGGGTGGAAACCTTGCCATGTATGCTTCTTGTTTTGCTGATAAATCTATATATAAACGAATTCTAAAAATCTATAATTTTGATGGCCCCGGCTTTGAAAATCGCGTTTTTAAAAAAGAAGAATTGAAAAAACTACCTGAAAAGCTAGAAATGTATGTTCCTCACTCCTCTATTGTAGGATTATTAATGAATATTGATACTACTTATTCGATTATAGAAAGTGATGGATCTGGTATAGGACAGCATGATCCTTTTAATTGGCACCTAATGGGTATTGATTTTATTTTACTAGATAAATTAGGAGAAGATAGCCAATTTATTAAAAAGACAGTAGATAACTGGTTGAAACGAGTTGATTTAGATAAGCGAGAACAATTTGTAACTGGTCTTTTTGAAATTTTTGAAACTGCACAGATAAAAACCTTATCAGAACTTTCTACTAAGTGGTTAAGTAATTCTCAGCTAATTATTAAAGCCATGTCCTCTATGGAACCAGAACTAAAAGAAGCTTGTTTACAGGTAATCAAACTGTTTTTTGAAACTGCCAAAGATCATATTCCCTCCATTAAAGATTTGTTACCTACTGAATTTGGTTTATTCAAAAAACGAAATCGCAGTTTGAACTAAAAATTTTGGCGGATAGAAGTTAGTAGACGGAAACTGGTTGATACAATATTAAATACTATTTATTCTCAACTGATAATTTTCCAACTACCACTTTTATCACTACCAAGGCGAACTATTAGTCCTTTTTCCTGTAGTTTTTTCATATTACGGTTTATATTTGCAATTATAATATTCCCTTTGATGTTCCCAAATCATATTTTCTACCGGAAGATGAATAAAAACTGTATTTCATTCTGCCGTTACCATCTTCAAAGGGGTGAATAAATTCAAATTCATAATGAAAAATACAAGACTTAATTAAAATATGGTCTTTTGAATTTTTAAGCCATTCAAACAAATCTGCCATTAAAAAAGGTACACGAGGGAAAGGAGGTGCAATGTGGGAAATTCCTTCTTTTCCCGCAACACAAACTCCACTTTTTCTAAAATGTCCAGGATGAT
>CALNCH010000157.1 GCA_937875245.1 uncultured Spirochaetaceae bacterium | reverse complement strand
TCAGGTTATTCTTCCTTAACTATTTTGGAACAACTGGATATTGACGTTATTAAATTAGACAAGGCTTTCTTAAAAAGCACACAAACAACTCCTCGAGAATATCAGATTTTGCAGTCTATTGTTTCCCTTGCACAAAAACTGGGACTCACTGTAATTTGCGAAGGAGTTGAAACTTCACAACACGTTATGGTGTTAAAACAAGCTGGCTGTTCTAAAGCACAGGGGTATTTTTACGCAAAACCATTACCTGTGGAGTTGTTTACAGACGCTCTTGATAGACGTTATTCAGATGATCCACTACTACCTCAAGATGGAGAAATAGCAGTTGACGAAGAAGTTTTAGAAGAGCTGGAAGATATTTCAATTCCAGTAATTGCTCCTGACGAATTCTAAGTTTTATTACCTATTTTGCAGAAGGTATTCCAGAAAACCCTTACAACCGGCTAATACATCATTCCAAGTTTCATCAAAATTGCCGGTATACCAAGGATCTGCAATATCAGTTTTATACTCTTTTTTCTCGTAAGTAAAATCAAGTAATAATGCAATTTTCTCTTCAGGATCCCCACTTGCAATACGTTTCATATTAGCAATGTTTCTTACATCCATCCCAATAAGATAATCATATTCATTATAATCAGATGCTTTCATTTGCATTGCTGTTTTACCCTTACAGGAAAGACCGTATTGAGCTAATTTATGTACCGTTCCGCGATGAACCGGATTCCCGATTTCTTCAGTGCTAGTAGCTGCAGATTTTATGTAAAACTGATTTTCTAAACCAGCTTTTTGCACTAAATCTTTCATAACAAATTCTGCCATAGGTGACCGACAAATATTGCCGTGGCACACAAATAGAATTTTAATCATAGGTACTCCTTTTTATTCCATCATAATCAAAAAATAAAATTTTTCCACAAAAAACACTCTAGAAAAAATCGAAAGATAATTTTATTTAAATCTCATAATTGGTTACTGGTGACTATTACTATATGTAGAGAAACTTTTAGTTGACAAAACCGGTTTACCCCCTTAACCTAAATTTAAAGTGAGTTATTTATGAAAGTGTTATTTGTGACATCAGAACATCCCTCCCGGATTTTTGGTGGCTTAGGAACGTTTACACGTGAATATACTCGTGTATTACGGAAAAAATGCCAAGTGAAAGTGGTGTATTTTCATTTCGGCCCAGACACCCCTCCATCTGTAGATTCAGATATCGATTACGTGTGTAGTGCAAATCGTAATTTTGAAGCCTACAATATCGAAGCGAGAATATTAGAAACGGCTGCTTTTTTTCGTTCCCAAGTTCAACCAATAATTACCGACTTTGATCCAGATGTAATTCACTGTAACGATCGCCAAACATTCTTGCCCTTTAGATTTGATACCAACGTTATCTATTCATCTCACCTGTTATTTTGTGATTTATTAGGGCTCCAAGGAATTACTGATGAATATTTACAAGAATTAAAAATAGAACGATGTGCTTTTTCTTCTGCAGCCATTTCTGTTGTATACTCTCGCTTTGCTGTTGATAGAGTAATAAGTCAGATTAGCCCTAAATGCAGTCCCGTTGTATTACCTCTTGCAATAAAAACAGACAATTTTTATGACAAGAAAGATTCTAAAAACATAGGTATAGCTTATTTCGGTAGGTTTGAAGAAAACCAAAAAGGATTTTTACAATTCATTAAGGCCGTTCAACTGATTGGCAAAGAACTTAAAGAAAAATACTCCATTCGTTTTTCCCTATTTGGGAAGGGATCCATTCCCCCAAATATTGATATTTCATTGTTTGACGATGTAACCTTTCTTGAAGGAGAAGCACTTCAAGAGGAATATGCTAAAACGAATATCGTTGTAATGCCCAGTAGATATGAACCATTTGGGTTAACGGGACTTGAAGCAATGGCTTCTGGGTGCCTTCTCCTTGTTACAAAAGGATTAGGTATGGATGAATATGCTAAACCTACTATCAACTGTCTGTCTATTCCAAATGATGGAAAAGGAATTGCTACAGTACTAAAAAATGCTGTCATACATTTATCAGATTATGAAGATCTTCGTATACAGGGGAAAAAAGATTCGAGAAATTGGACATGGGAAAGATGTGTAGAGGCTCATTACGTGCTCTATTCTGCCATTAAAACAAAGAAACATAACAGTGTACAAACCGCCTACAAATCCGAATCCTACAGAATTCAGGATAGATATAAAGAAAAAGTATCAGATGCTTACATTCAAGAAGAACTAACTGCAATTTCAAGTCTTAGTAAAACACCGGCGTTACAAAACACCGCACCGTCCTTAGTCATTACCACAGTATCTACCTTGCCTGATGAAACTCCAAAGCCAACACATCTAATAAGTACACAAAAGTTTATAGATGGCTCTACTTATCGATTAGAGTTTTTACCATTTGTGGATAACAGTTTTAATACTACCTATGTAGTTGGCTCCTGGGAAATGGTTATAAACCCTATTGTAGCATTATCTGAATTATTTCGAATAACAGAAAAAAAGCTTGTTCTTTGTTACCGCATAGCTGAACGCTTACCTTGGCAAACCATAAAAATGGAAAATAAGGCTTCATGGGAACAATGTGGCTCAGATAATTTAGAGTGGGAAATTGAAAGTAGTAGGCCCTTAACAAAAGACTACGCCTTTGTAGTCTGGGAAAAAAAGATACTTAATCTGGAAATTATAAATTGTCAGGAGGAAAAAAATGAAAAAGAAAAATGTGTTTCTACTAGTAGTATTAGTAATGATTTTTAGTGTTGGTTTTGCTCAAGAAAGTAAAAATATTCAAGACTCACTTTTATCAGAAGTTTTGAGTAAATTTGGCTCGGACTACACTGAGATTCTACAAAAAAATGGAAAACCAATAAAAGAAGAAGAATACCTAGGACCTTTTGATATGAAATATAAAAAGGTTATTTATCCTGGATTTCAAATTGACTTAGAAAATGGTAAACAATTTGTTACATTAGAATTATTTGATCCAAAATTAGAACTAGTTTCAGGAATCTCAACTGGTATTCACATAAACAATGTAATTAAAAAGTTAGGAATAAATTATTCCAAATCAGATAATGATACAAAATATACATACAGAAAATGGCCTCCTTTTTACAGAGTTATCTTTTATGTTGATTCGAATAATAAGGTAATTGAAATCGAGTTTTATAATGATACTGGATTGCTGTAATACTGTTTTGAACAATTTGATACACAAAAATTATGAATACAGTCTGACTGAAAGACAAAAAAATGTTGAGGAATTTTAAAAAGAGGTTCAGAATGAAAAAAAAAATAGTAATAGGTTTATATTTTCTTGCAGTTGTAAGTAGTTTGTTTTCTTTGTCGGGTAAAGGTGAGTACTTTGAAATTGTAAA
>CALNCH010000156.1 GCA_937875245.1 uncultured Spirochaetaceae bacterium | reverse complement strand
TCCAGTAGCAAAGGTTCTGTTTGAGAAAAAATGTGAGATAAGGTAATAGCTTCGTCAGAAGAAAAGTTAGAAAGCACATAATCGGAGACATTTGGATGGGATGGCCGGCCAATACCAAAACGCAGCCTCCAGTAATCGGGGGTGCCCAAACATTCTTTTGTAGAACGAAGCCCATTATGACCACCAAGGCCTCCACTCCATTTTAAACTTACAGTACCTAAGGGTAATTCAAGTTCATCATGAACTACCAGAATTTCTTCAGGTTTTATTTTATAGAATTGTGCACAAGCCAAAATACTTTCTCCAGAAAGATTCATATAGGTTTCTGGTTTTAAAAAATAGACTTGATAAGGTTCTGCTGTATCAGTTATTTGATAAGAAGCAACTTGGCCTTTGAATTTTTGCTGCCAAGAAAGACTGGAAGCACATGAAAGGGAAGATGCAAATTGCCATGCCACATTATGACGATTTTTAGCATATTGGCTACCATAATTTCCTAAAAAGGCCACCAAAGATATATGTTTCATGAAAGCCATACTAGCAAAAAGGAAAAAAAAAAGCCAGTTCAAAAGAACTGGCTTTTTACTAACCTTTACAGATTAACTACATTCTATACATTAGAGAGCAATTTTTGTTGTAAGAGTAAGTGTACCCTTTGTATTCTTTTCTAATGTAAGATCGTTTGACACCCATTCTGCTGAGAATGTTGTGTTTTCAATTGCAGGAGCAGTAACTACAACACCAGCTTTTACAAATTTCTTGTTGTCATTTTCTTCAGCTTTGAAACCAACCTGTGGCGTTACAACAACTGTATCGAGATCCATCTTGTATTTAGCACCAATTTCGAAAACAACGGCTGTAAAGTCTGTTCCATCTACTGTAGTGTCTATAGATGAGCCACCGTTTGGTGTATATGTTGTTTTTGTTTTTGCTTTACCAAGTTTTGTGGTATAAGATGCGGCAAATGTTAAATTAGGAACGATTTCACCTGAGAAAGCTGAAACACGTAATTCCATCTGGCGAGTTTCTGAGCTAGTTGAGTTATAAAGATCCTTTACTTCAGTCTTCGCTGAGTACCACAAAGGAGCATTTAATACTAAACCAACACCTGGGGTTACTTTTTTAGCTGCATCATCGTCTAAGAAATAAACACCAGCGTTGTCATCTTTGGTTTCTCCCCAGCCGAATAATACACCAGTGACTAATCTTCCACCATTTTGTACGGTTTTTGTATTAGTAACAGTATTATCTGTAATATTTCCACCTACAAAACCTACTGCTGGTAAAATATAGAATTTGTCGTTAAGTGCATATTTGTATTCTGCTGATGCTGAATAACCAATTTCTTTTGGCTTCTTTGTCATAGCCATAACGTCACCAGTGTTGAATTCATAAGAACCACCTACTACTACTTTAAGGTCTGTAATAGGTTTTACTGTTACTTCTAATGCGGCTGCATAAGCAGAGTTATAACCACTCATTGAACGGAAGTCTGCAGCTACTTCAAATTTATCAGCATTGTATCCGAATACGATACCTTGTGAATAATCTGCTGGACCAATATCGTTTAAAGTTACTGCATTGTCATTGTCTGCTGATCTAATTGCTGTAGTAAGCTTAATTTTACCAGTTTGTGTATCGTCAGATTTGATTCCTACATAAGCTTTGTCACCAAAGTGTAATTTTGCTGTATCAACAACTAATTTAAGGGCTAAATTTTCTCCCATTCCTCCTGGTGTCCACTCTTTATCAGATGTATTTTCCCATTTTAGAAAAGTATCTGAGTCAGTCTTAATTTTTAACTCACCCCAAACACCTTCACCAGTGGTAGACTTGTCTCCACTATCAAACAAGTTTAGCTTTAATACAACTTTTGTTGAATTTGCAAAACCATTGTCTTTTGTATCCAAATTATACTGCCATGCAACTGCTGCTTCGCCAGTAAATTCGGCTACATTTACGTTTGCTACTGGTTCTGCTGCGAAAACAGAAGATACCATAGCTACTGCTAATAAAATTCCGAGTACCTTTTTCATTTTTTTGAAAATCCTCCTTAAATATCAAACGAATTCAAACCAACGGTTTTTTTTCGAATTCGTTTATCTTTAAGAAAGATTACCATGACTTAAGATAGACGTCAAGTATTTTAATGCTTAATTAATTGATTCTTAACACTAACTTAAATATATCTGTTGCTTTTCTTTTTTTTTAAAATCCATCGCTAAATTGTTGGGTCTTCTGTTCTATTTGACTAAGAAAAACTTCTTGTTGTGTGGCTTCTAAAAAGGTTCGTAACAAAGTGGGTGAAAAATAGATTTCGACTCGTGGGGAGAGAACGCTAGAATCTTCTTTGTCTGTGGTTTGTTTTATGGTAATTCTAAAATAGGGTCTGTCTTTTTCCATGTATTCATGGTTAGTATATATTTTTGTAGTACCATTACGGGCTAAGCCTACAACTCCCCAAGAAAGAGATGCTTGGGCAGTCTGTGTTGCGTTTTTTTCGGTAGGTTTTTCTTCTACTAGGGTACCCTCTTCGTAGGTGGTTAAATACTGCTGTCCTGCTTTTTCTATGGCTTGTCGTGCTTCATAGGGCAAAATGAGGGCATATTTGTTCATTCCATCTCGAAAATACAGTTCAAGGTTATTGCTTCGGGGAATAAAATAGGCTTCAATTTCCAATGGTTTTAGCTGACTCATTGAAGAGCGGGCTGCCATAAGATTTTCTAATTGAATAGGATTAAAATCTCCTAAAAAGTTTGGATCTACTTCTTTTACTACCGATTTTGATGATGAGCAACCTATAAACAAGGAAACAAGTAATAATAGGCTTGCAATTTGTGTTTTTTTCATTTTTTCTCTCCCATAAAGGTGCATATGTACACTTTTTAAATATTTTGCCAGAAATATTTTTTTTCAGCA
>CALNCH010000155.1 GCA_937875245.1 uncultured Spirochaetaceae bacterium | reverse complement strand
CATTGGGATTCCTGCCTCTTTAAATAATGTTTTAATGAGTCTTTCAAACGTAATTATGAATAATGTATTAGCGTCTCACGGGGATGCAGCTGTTGCCGGTATGGGAATTGCACAAAAAGTTAATATGCTAGTCATTTTATTATCAATTGGCTTAGGATCAGGAATTCAACCTTTAATAGGGTACAGTTATGGATCCAAAAACCTTAAAAGAATGCAAGAAACAACTCGTTTTGCTATAAAATGTAGTATAGCTTTCAACACTTGTGTTACTATTCTTTATTTAATTTTTGCCCCACAAATTGTAAGTGCTTTTATTCAGGACGAAGCTGTTATTTCCATAGGAGTTAGTATGCTGCGAGCCCTTATGTTGGTAGCTCCAGTAATTGGAGTAATGTTTATTCTCAGTTTCAGCTTTCAAGCCATGGGAAAGGCCGTTCAGTCGTTAATTTTAACCTTAAGCCGACAGGGAATTGTATTTCTTCCTATTCTGTTAATTTCAAATAAATTTTTTGGTTTATCTGGTTTAATCTATTCTCAACCTATAGCGGATTTAGCCTCTTTGGCACTTGCCATAGCAATGTTTATTTCTATTAAGAATAAAATGATTAAAGAAAAAACCTTTCAACAATAACTATAAGGCTACCCAAAAATCTGTATTTCCACTATCCTTGTTTTTAGTGGAGGCTTGAAAAAAATACTTCCCTGTATTTTTATCACCTTTAGTTTTGCTTTTGCAAAACTATGATTCGTGCCATCCTTGGCACGCCCTTAACAGGGTGTTTTTAGTGGAGTACGGATATGTATGAAATAGAAATGAAAGCCCATGTTTGGGACACAAAAACCCTAAGAAATAATTTAAATTCCTTTGCAACAAAGGGAAAAATTTTAGATAAAAGTGACCAATACTGGAAACACCCTGCCACTAACCAACAAATAAGAATTCGTAAAGAAGAAATTGACAACATTACAACCTATCTAGTAACCTATAAAAGAAAACAAATCAAAGTAACAAATTCGGGAAATACTATGGAAGTGAATGATGAGCAAGAATTCACTATAGATAACCCAAATGCTCTTGTGTTTTTTTTACAAGATGGTGGATATACAATTAGTTTGTATAAAGAAAAAAAAGTTGAACAATGGCATTATGAAAACGTTTTACTTGAACTTTGTTCTGTACCTCCACTAGGTGATTTTTTGGAAATTGAAATTATCAGCGATTCAGATAATCCTGAGATAATACAAGCTTATGAACAGCAAATAAGCCACCTATTTACCTTATGCGGAATCGCAAAAACTGATATAGAGAATAAATATTATTCACAACTTTTGGAGGAGAGATTATGTTCGAAGGACGAAAATTCAAAGCAGAAGCAAAAGAACAACTAAAAGGAAACTGGAAAGTACCGGCACTTATTACATTTATAGTGTTTTTACTTCAAGGACTTGTTAGTGGAACACAAAGAACAGTTTACCATACAGAAACATTGTATGGTAGTTCTGTTTCTGTAACTATTAGTATAGTAGGAACAATAGTAAATGGTATACTCACTTTGGCTATGGTTTATTATTATATAAACCTGAAAAAAGATAAAGCAAATACCACTTTTCATACCTTCTTAGATGGATTAAATATGTGGTTCAAGGGAATGTGTGCCCAACTTTGGCAATCTTTATGGATTTTCTTATGGATCTTATTATTAATCATACCTGGAATTGTGAAGGCTTTTGCTTATTCACAAATGTTTTATATTCTTGCAGAAAACCCAACTATGTCTGTACGAAAAGCTATGAAAATAAGTATGGCTATGACAAAAGGGGCAAAAGGCGATTTATTTGTAATGGGATTTAGTTTTATTGGTTGGGTATTACTGGGAATTATAACCCTAGGGATTGGCTTTTTATGGATTATACCCTACATGAATCTTGCCTTTACTAACTGTTATGCGTATCTTAAAGAAGATGCTATACGTCGTAATGTACTTACAGCAGAAGATTTTATCTAGGAAATTATATGAGTGATTTTAACGAAGAAGAACAGGCTTTAGAACCTGTAGT
>CALNCH010000154.1 GCA_937875245.1 uncultured Spirochaetaceae bacterium | reverse complement strand
GGACAGTAATTGACCTCGAAACTGATTTCCTGTACCAAAATTACCTAAGTGTAATAAAAGTGAAAGTAAAAAAACTGCTGCAATAATTAAAAGGGTAATTCCAAAAATTAATGAAATCTTTTCTGCTTTTTTCATACAAACTCCGAAACAAAAATACTATGCCCTTCTTATATCGGCTTTTTTCACAGACATCTTAGATTGAAAAGAAGAAAAACCAGTTTTTCTTCTACAGTATTTTTAAATTTTTTTACATTATTTAAGGTACTAAAATAATTTTTTTATTTATGATAGAATAAATTTTCAAGGATACGTATGATAAACAACGCATATATAGTGCTCGCTAACGGGCAGATCTTTGAAGGAAAAAGTTTTGGCGCTTCGGGGTGTATAACCGGTGAAGCAGTATTTACTACTGGAATGACCGGTTATTTGGAGACGCTAACAGACCCCAGTTATTATGGGCAGATAGTTATGCAGACGTTTCCCCTAATTGGTAACTATGGTGTCATTTCCAAGGACTTTGAAAGTGCACAACCCCATGTTCGTGCCTATATAGTTCGTGAAAAATGTGACCATCCCTCCAACTTCCGTTGTGAAACCTCTCTTGAGCCTTTCTTATTAAAACATTCAATTATCGGCGTTTACGACGTTGATACCCGTCAATTAACAAAAATTATTAGAGAATCCGGTGTTATGAACGCCCGGATTATTGCCCTTTCCGGTGATTACACAAAAGACAAACCAGCCTTAACAGAATTAGAAACCTTTAATAATCCAGCAACAAAAGACCAGTATTTAGCTCAAATTGCTTCTTACACTATTGTAGATGCCGTTAAAACAGTTACTTGTAATTCCTGCAAAATAGAAGAAAATGCAGAAGTAGTTTTTAAGCAATCCGCAGCCTATCGAGCAGTACCTGTTACCCCAGAAGGGCTAAAAATTAATGATCAAGTAGAAGCCGCCAAAAAGGGTAAAAATCTAGATGGTACAAACAAAAAAGTAGTTTTATGGGATTTTGGTGCAAAAGCAAATATCCGCAGAGAATTATTAAAACGAGGCTTAGATGTTATTTCAATGCCATCTACTGCCACTGCAAAAGAAATTTTAGCTACAAAGCCAGATGGCATTATGCTTTCAAATGGTCCTGGCGATCCTGCAGAAAATACAGAAATTATTGGGCAACTTGCAGAATTAACTAAGTCAGGTATCCCCTTGTTTGGAATTTGTTTGGGCCATCAATTATTGGCATTAGCACGGGGTGCTAAAACTGAAAAGCTTAAATATGGTCATCGTGGTGCTAATCAACCAGTAAAACAACTTGCTACAGGTCGAGTATACATTTCCAGTCAAAATCATGGGTATGCGGTTGTATCAGACTCTTTACCAAAGGGAGCACATCTTAGTTTTATCAATACTAACGATAATACCTGTGAAGGAATTGCTTACTCTGATATTAAGGCCTTTTCAGTACAATTTCACCCAGAAGCATCAGGTGGTCCTTTAGACACCGGATTTTTATTTGACGACTTTGTAAGTATTATAAACGGCAAGCCAGTACCTGGCATTCAAGCCTAAGGAAAATTACTATGCCACTAAACAAAAATATAAAGAAAGTATTAGTTATCGGGTCTGGTCCAATCGTTATTGGACAAGCAGCAGAATTTGACTATGCAGGTACTCAGGCTTGTAAAGCACTTAAAGAACAAGGCTTACAAGTAGTTTTGGTAAACTCTAACCCTGCAACGCTTATGACTGACCATTCTATGGCAGACGCAATTTATATTGAGCCTTTAATTCCGGAAACCATTAAACGAATTATTATTAAAGAAAAACCAGATAGTTTGCTATCTACTTTAGGTGGTCAAACTGGACTTACCCTTTCTATGCAATTAGCAAAAGAAGGCTTTCTTGAAGAACAGGGCGTTCAACTTTTAGGTGCCAAACCAGATACCATTGATAAAGCTGAAGACCGACAAATGTTTAAAGACACCATGGAAGAAATTGGTGAACCTTGCATTCCATCAAAAGTTGTAACCGACTTAGAATCGGCCGTTGAGTTTACAAAAACCATCGGGTATCCAATAATCATTCGACCTGCTTTTACCTTGGGAGGTACAGGTGGTGGTATTGCAGCTGATGAAAAAGAATTACGAGAAATTGCAGCTAACGGTCTTCATCGTTCCCCAATCCACCAGATTTTAGTAGAAAAATGTATTTCCGGTTGGAAAGAAATTGAGTTTGAAGTTATTCGGGATGGTAGTGGAAACGTTATTACTGTCTGTTCTATGGAAAACTTTGATCCTGTTGGGGTTCATACTGGGGATTCAATTGTTATTGCCCCTACTGTAACTTTGGCAGATAAAGAATACCAAATGCTACGTTCTGCAGCCTTAAACATTATTTCTGCTCTTAAAATTGAGGGCGGTTGTAACTGTCAGTTTGCTCTTAAACCAGACAGTTTTGACTATGCGGTTATCGAAGTAAATCCTCGTGTATCACGCTCTTCTGCATTAGCCTCAAAAGCAACCGGCTATCCTATTGCAAAAGTAGCAGCCTTAATTGCCATCGGATATAACTTGGACGAGATACCAAATACGGTAACTGGTAAAACCGCAGCCTGCTTTGAACCTGTCTTAGACTATGTTGTTGTTAAGTTCCCCAAATGGCCTTTTGATAAATTTGTATACGCAAAACGAACATTAGGAACCCAGATGAAAGCAACTGGGGAAGTAATGGCTATAGGAACCAGTTTTGAACAAGCCTTAATGAAAGCAGTACGTGGTTGTGAAATTGGACAAGACGACCTAAATATGAAAATTCTTCTTTCTGCTTCCGATATGGAAATAGAAGAACGATTACATCAGTGCAACGATTTACGTTTATTTGTAATTTTCGAGGCCCTTAAAAGAGGATGCAAAAATGCTGATGGAACCTTAGATACAGAAAAAGCTAATGCCACAGTTGCTCACATTCATGATATTACCATGATTGATTTCTGGTTCTTACAAAAATTAGTAAATTTGGTCGCAATTGAATATTCATTTACACAAATTCGATCAGGAAAAGGAAAATTAACAAAAGAAGTCTACCGAGAAGCAAAAAAGAGAGGATATCCAGACAAAGTAATTGCTAAAATATGTGGTCTTTCTATTACTGAAAATCAATTATTATCAGAACATTTGAATCCTAGCTACAAAATGGTTGACACTTGTGCCGGTGAATTCATGGCAGAAACTCCTTATTTTTATGGAACCTATGATTCACAAAACGAAGCAGTGGAGTTTTTACAACATCGGTTAGAAAAAACAAAGGCTGCCGGTGAAGAACCTAAAAAACGAGTATTAGTATTAGGGTCGGGGCCTATTAGAATTGGACAAGGAATTGAATTTGACTATGCTTCAGTCCAATGTGTTTGGGCTTTAAAAAAACTTGGTTTTGAAGTTGCAATTGTTAACAATAACCCTGAAACAGTATCTACTGACTGATACTGCAGATAGATTGTATTTTGAACCACTTACACCAGAAGATGTAATGGGTATTATCAAAGTTGAAGAGCCTATCGGAGTTGTAGTTGCCTTTGGTGGTGGAACTGCTATTAAACTCACAAAATACCTTCATGACCAAGGTATAACCATTTTAGGGACAAGTGCAGATTCTATTGATACAGCTGAGGATCGAGAACGATTTGAAGAACTATTGGAAAAACTTCAAATTAAAAGACCTCGGGGATTTTCTACACTAACAGAAGAAGGTGCCTTGGAAATTGCTGATAAAATCGGCTATCCCGTATTAATGCGGCCTTCCTATGTCTTGGGTGGACAAAACATGATTATCGCATTTAATGAAAATGATATTCATGAGTATATGCAAATTATCCTGCGTCAAAATATCGAAAATCCAGTTCTTATCGATAAATACATGATGGGAATAGAATTAGAAGTTGATGCAATTTGCGATGGAGAAGATATTCTTATTCCTGGCATAATGGAACACATTGAAAGAACAGGTATTCACTCTGGAGACTCAATTGCTGTATATCCTGCATGGAATATAAACGATATTATGACCGAAAAGATTGTAGATCAATCCAGAAAGCTCGCCTTAGCTCTTGGTACAAAGGGTTTAGTAAACATTCAATACCTTATCTATGAAAATGATTTATACATTATTGAGGTAAACCCTCGTTCCAGTCGAACCATTCCTTATATTAGTAAAGTTACCGGTGTTCCAATGGTTGAACTGGCTACAAGAGCTATGTTTGGAGAAAAACTGGTTTCTATGGGCTTTGGGACCGGCTTATATCCATCAACTCCAAATATTGCAGTAAAAGTACCTGTTTTTAGTTTTGAAAAACTCAGCGACGTTGACACCCATCTTGGACCAGAAATGAAATCCACTGGTGAAGTATTAGGAATTGCCCGGACAATGGACGAAGCCTTATACTTCACCAGTGGATTTCATTTCTG
>CALNCH010000153.1 GCA_937875245.1 uncultured Spirochaetaceae bacterium | reverse complement strand
TAGGTTAACTAAAATTGATTTTTTAGGATTTTCTTTTGCATATTTCATTGCAAAAGCTACTGCATGAGAACTTTCCAATGCAGGAATAATTCCTTCATACCGACTTAATTTATAAAAGGCTTCTAAACAATCTGTGTCACTGGCAGTAGTATAATTTACTCTACCCATATCTTTTAACATACAATGTTCTGGACCACTTCCTGGATAATCTAACCCTGAGGCTATAGAATACACAGGTAAAGGTTCTCCTTTTTCGTCTTGAAGTAGATATGTTTTAAATCCATGAATAACTCCTGGCTTACCATAGGAGAGGCTACAAGCATGATCTCCTATTTTTAAACTTCTACCAGAAGGTTCAACTCCAAACAAAGCAACATCTTCATCCTTTATGAAGCCTGCAAATATACCCATGGCATTTGAGCCACCACCTACACAAGCAGCAACTGCATCAGGCAGTTCCCCAGTCATTTCTAAAAACTGTTCTCTAGATTCAATCCCTACAACATGCTGAAAATCTCGTACCATCATAGGAAAAGGATGTGGTCCTACAACGGAACCAATACAATAAATAGTATTCACAGGGTCTTTTAAATATGCTTCAAAGGCAGAATCTACCGCTTCTTTAAGGGTTTTTAAGCCATGGGTTACTGGTACTACCTTAGCACCTAATAGTTTCATTCGCACCACATTTGGATGCTCCTTAGCTATATCAACTTCACCCATATGAATTTCACATTCCAGACCAAAATAAGCGGCTGCTGTTGCCAAAGCTACCCCATGTTGTCCTGCTCCCGTTTCCGCAATTACCTTTTTTTTGCCCATGTATTTTGCTAACAAGGCTTCGCCCATGCAGTGATTTAATTTGTGAGCTCCGGTGTGGTTTAAATCTTCTCGTTTTAAATAAATTCGGCCCCCACACAATTCACTTAAACGTTTGCAATAATACACCGGAGTTGGACGCCCCTGAAAATGTTTTCTGATGGAACGCAATTCATTGATAAAATCATGAGACTTACTAATGGTATAATAAGCATCATTAATTTTTTCCATTTCTGTTTGTAAAACTTCTGGCACAAATGAGCCTCCATATGAGCCAAAAAATCCTTCTTGATTAGGAAATTCCTTAAAATAATCCATTTATATAACACTCCTCGTTTCTTTATATAGTAACATTACCTTCTAATTGTGTTTCTGTCAATAGTAACACCTTTCTTTTTTCCTTCATCTATAGTAAACTTTATTCAACATGAAAAACTCTTTTTTATATGTATCACTTTATTCTTCTTTCGTAGATGATATTAAAAAAGGTATATTACTTCCTGGAACAAAACTCCCCTCTATCAGATCTTTGGCGCAACAAAAAGGGCTTAGCCGAAATACTGTTGCAATAGCATATAATCAGCTACTAGCAGAAGGATATATTCAATCAAAAGAAAGAAGTGGATATATTGTTTGCGATTTAGACTATTCGGTTCTAAAAAATCCACTCATAGATACAAAGGACCAAAAACCAATAAACCATGATTCTGTGGAAATCACTTTGGATTTATCCTCTAATCAAGTTGATTCAAATTTATTTCCCTATAGCGTTCTTCGCAAATTGTATCGTGAAGTAGTGAGTAAAGAAAATGTAAAAAAGATTTTACAGCCTTCCCCTAATAATGGACTAATAGCATTTAGAAAAAATTTATCAACTCATTTGCACATAAGCAGAGGTATTCAATGTTCTTATGAACAAATTGTAATTGGTGCAGGAACGGAATATCTTTTACAATTGTTATTACCTATGTTATCCCTAGCAATAAAAGAAAAACTGATTTGTGGAATAGAGAATCCTGGATACAACAAAATAAAAAGAATATTACAAGATACTAATTGTCAAATTACAGAAATACCCTTAGATTCCCAAGGCCTTCAAGCAACAAAATTGAACAATAGTGAAAACCTAGTCTATGTAACCCCCTCTCATCAGTATCCCTTAGGAATAACAATGCCCATTTCACGAAGAACAGAGTTACTTCATTGGGTCTACGAAAAAAACAATCGGTATATCATAGAAGACGATTATGATAGTGATTATCGATATAATGGAAAAACGATACCTGCCCTTCAAAGTATGGACACTCAAAATCGGGTAATTTACATAGGTACTTTTTCTCGCTCTTTATCACCTTCCATGCGTATAGCCTATGCAGTTCTTCCTATGAATTTAATTACCTGTTTAAACAGTGAATTTGGTTATTATAATTCTACCGTTTCTACAATTGAACAGGAAGTTTTATCAAAGTTTATAGCAGAAGGACATTTTGAGCGTCATGTAAATCGTACCAGAAAGTTTTATTTGCAACGAAGAAATAGTATGCTGTCCTTACTTCAAGAAAAATTACCAGATTATCCTATTTTTGGAGAAGAAGCTGGTTTACATTTTATCTTGTCTATTCCAGAAAAAATTGCTACTACAATCGAAAAAAAAGCGATTGATAGACAACTAAAAATATCAGTTATCCACAACCGCTATATACTTATTGGATACGCCCATCTTACAGAAGAACAAATTAGCCAAGCTGTCACACTATTAGTAGAACTATTGCATGTGTAATACTTCTCTGGGTTTGCTTCCATTTGCAGGCCCTACTATACCTCTTTCTTCCATTTGCTCTACTAAACGCGCTGCTCTGTTATATCCAATTTTAAGTCGACGTTGAATATATGAAGCGGAAGCTTTTCCAGCTTGCATAACAATTTCTAAAGCTTTTTCGTAGAGAGGATCATCCCCTTCTCCGAATAATGGGGTTTCAATGCCATCATCTTCATCATCATCCATAAATATTTCATCATCAATATATTCTGGCTCACCATATTGTTTTACAAAATCAACTACATTTTCAACTTCATTATCTGAAACAAAGGTTCCTTGAATACGAACAGGGAAAGGATCTGTAGCACTAGCATACAACATATCACCCTTGCCAAGCAATTTTTCAGCCCCAACTTGATCAATAATAATACGGCTATCCATTTTAGAAGCAACCATGAAAGCAATTCGAGTAGGAATATTTGCTTTTATGAGCCCGGTTATAACATCGATGGAAGGACGTTGTGTAGCTAAAACTAAGTGAATACCAACAGCACGGCTCATAGCTGCCAATCGAGCTACGGTAGACTCTAATTCTTTTCCAGTAGTTGCCATGAGATCAGCAAACTCATCAATTACTACGACTATATAGGGTATTTTCTCTGTTGCAATATGACGTTCTTCAATTCTTCTGTTATAACTGCTTATTTCTCGAACTCCCATTCCATCCAAAAGTGCATAACGTCGTTCCATTTCACACAAGCAATATTGTAATGCCTGATAAGCTTTTTTTGGTTCAGTTATAACTGGAGTTAAGAGATGTGGGATATCGTTGTACAGTTTTAACTCAACGACTTTTGGATCTATCATGATAAGCTTTACTTCTTGAGGAGATCGTTTATATAAAATTGATAATATCATGGTGTTTACACAAACAGATTTTCCAGAACCAGTAGAACCAGCAATTAAAAGGTGAGGTGTTTTTGCTAAATCAAGTAATTGTGCTTCTCCAGTAATATCTTTTCCTAAAATAACAGGAATAGCCATTTTTTTGAAAGCAGGTAAATCTTTATCAACAATTTCTTTAAAACTAACAATTGCACGATTTCTATTTGGAACTTCAATACCAACTGCACTTTTCCCAGGAATAGGAGCTACAATACGAACACTTTGGGCTGCTAATCGTAATGCAATATTATCTGCTAAAGCAACAATTTTACTTAACTTTACCCCAGGAGCTGGTAACATTTCAAACATTGTAATAACAGGACCTTTTCGAATACCAGTTACTTCTGCTTCAATTTTAAACTCGTTTAAAGTTTCTTTTAATGCTACTGCGGCACGTTTTGTATCATCGTCAATAATCCAATATTCATTGTCAGGATAAGATGTTAGTAATCCTTCTGAAGGAATAGAATACCCTTTTCCTTTTTCCCGATAAGGTACTGCAAGAGGGATAGGAGAAAAAGAGGACACATCCATTTCACCGTCTTCATCATCGTCCTCTTCTTCATCTTCTTCCTCTTCCTCGTATTCTTGATCATCTTCTTCTATTGGAGCCACATTTTTTACCTCTCCAACAGAGGCAGTAAAAGCCGCTAAATCTTGTATAGCCGACAGAGCATCACTGTTATCTACAGTTTTTTTTTCCTCAAGTCTTTCGTCAAAAGGGTCTGATAAAAAAGATGCTTCATCAGCGTTGTATAAGTCAGGGTCTTCTACTTTAGAAAATTCCACCACAATTGGTTCTGCCTCTTCGATTTCATCTTCTTCTTCAACATCCTCAATTTCTTCTTCCTCTTGAGGAAGAATTTCTTCAGACATTGTTTGAGGAAATAATTCATCTTCTTCTGAATTTGTTAAAAATTCATCATTATCAATGGTTTCAAAATCACTTTCCCTTACTATATCTAGTGGTGCATCTACTGTAAAATTATTTTCTGGCTCTAGTTCTTGTAAAACTTCTTCCTCTTCATAATCATTCACAAAATCAGGATTTTTTATCATAGTTCGATCAGTAACGAATTCATCTTCATCATATAAAGTTGTATCTATTGATTCAAATTCACTGACCGATATTTCTTTGGAGGTAGCCACTACCTGTTTTTTTAAGGTAGCGTGTATCATTTTTTCTGTAACAAAATCAGCAAATATTCCTATTAATAAATATTCTATGGAAACTATTAAAATACTCAAAAGAAAGAAGGCACTGGTTTTAATTAAAACAAAAGTAGTGGTATCTCCTGCAAATAAAATTTTACAAAAATGCTCAATTATAGCCACGCTAAGAAAGGGTATAAGAGAAAAAGATAAATAAATTCCACGACGAGTGTTCCAATCAGGAATAAAAGTTAAAAT
>CALNCH010000152.1 GCA_937875245.1 uncultured Spirochaetaceae bacterium | reverse complement strand
CAATCGTTTTATTTCTTCTGTTTTTTGTGAATTTTTTTTTGTTAGATTACCAATAACAAAGCCCGTTGTTGCCCATGCAAGGCTTGCTAGTAGTATAAAAAGAATTTCATAGACTGAATATTGTTTTAGTGGAGCATTCCATGCACTCTGTGGAACCGTGGTTTGAATACATAAAAATAAAGCGTATACAAATACGGGAAAGGCTTGCCAAAAGGGAAGTATTAAAAAAGTCTCATATGAAAGAGAGGAAACAAGAATCATAACAGCAATTGTACTTGAACGGTCTGCATTAGTTATAAAATAAATACAAAACAATTTTACCAGTAAAATGAATAAAGAAAGAGATTTGTTTTCTAGTATATAAAATCCATTAACAAGGGTAAAAATTGCAATAACAACATATATTTGCAGAAGAATATGATCAGGACTTGAAGTGTTGATTGAAAGAAATAAGCCTGCTGCTAATGAAAGACAGCAAGGTATTGAAATTAAAGAAATAAAAAAAATTGTTTTTTTCAATATAGTATCTCTTAGTTTTTGTTTTGCAAATTAATAGGACCCATGGTATAAGTATCGGAAATAAGAAAAAAAAGTAAAGGGAATCATAGTCTTATCTGCCTTTGAAGGGGATTATTATAAACAAAGGGTTGTCTTTCATGTTCATTTTTTGGGATATTTCTGCAGAAATGGGCAGTTGTGAGGTGGAAATTATGCCCTTATACTAAACTTATCAAAGATTATTTTTGGAGGAGAAGGTATGAAAAGAGTAAGTATTTTACTAAGTCTGTTTCTTGTTTGTTCCCTTTTTGCGGGGGGTTCTCGAGAAGTAAAAGATGCAGGTAGACTTGTTGTATATGGCTCTTGTGAAGAAGAGTATTTGGATGCTGTATGTGCGAAATTCGAGACAACTACCGGTATTAAAACTTCTTATCAGAGACTTTCAACTGGTGAAGTTTTAACGAAAATTGCTGAAGAAAACGGTAATCCTTCAGCTGATGTTTGGTTCGGAGGTACAACCGATCCATATAATGAAGCAGTAGGAAAAGGTTTATTAGTTCCATACAATGCAAAGAATGCTTCTCACTTAGTTGGAGCTCAGTATAAACATGCCACTAATTCTTGGTATGGTATTTATCGTGGTATTTTAGGATTCTTCTGGAATAAAGAAGAATTAGCACGACTTGGTCTTCAACCACCAAAAGACTGGGATGATTTATTAAAACCAGAATATAAAGGTTTAATTTCATTTTCTAACCCAAATACTTCTGGAACAGGTAAATTAATCGTAAATACTATGGTTCAGATGAAAGGCCGAGATGCTGCTATGAAATATTTTGCTGCTTTAGACAAAAATATTTCTCAGTATACAAAATCTGGTTCAGGTCCATCTAAATTAGTACCAACCGGTGAAGTTGTTATCGGTATTGGATTCTTGCATGATGCAGTTTATCAGATTGTTGATAACGGTTATGACAATATTGGTATGTGTGCTCCTGCTTCTGGAACAAGCTATGAAATTGGTGCAACAGCTATTTTCAAGGGTGCTAAAAATGAAGAAAACGCAAAGAAATTTATTGAATTTGCCCTTTCTCCAGAATGTGTAAACATGGCACAAGATAATGGTTCTTACCAATTCTTAGTTATTGATAATGCTAAATCTGTAACCGCTGCTGTAAACGCAGGATTAGATAAGATTGAAACAATTGTATATGACTTTGCAGATGCCGCTGCTAATGGTGCAGCATATGTAAATCAATTTTTTGAAATTATCGCTCAAGACGATCGTGTGAAAAATAACTAACTACCCGATTTAGTTTTCAAATGAACGGGAGGGGGCTGACAGGTGAATAAAACTCTTGGCAGTCCCCTTTTTTTAGACAAATAAAATTTGTCAGGGACGTTGTGTATGAATAATTTACAGGGGAAGGCTCTAGATC
This sequence comes from uncultured Spirochaetaceae bacterium, assembly GCA_937875245.1. Taxonomy (GTDB): domain Bacteria; phylum Spirochaetota; class Spirochaetia; order Treponematales; family Treponemataceae; genus CALNCH01. Next base: position 939 of record CALNCH010000152.1, on the reverse strand, counting down.
GAAAGAAATTACTTGCCGACCCTATAATTGTTACTGCTATTATTGGTATTTTTTTATTTCTATTTTTATTTATTGTATACCCACTATCAATATTATTAGTTGATAGTGTATATGTGGATCAAAAACTCACTTTATCTGTTTTTACCCGCATTTTTAAAATGACAGCCTTTAAAAAGGCTATTACTAATACCCTTTTTTTAGGTGTTTTATCAGGTATTTTTGCAACCATAATTGGTTTTTTATTTGCATATGTTGATGCGTATGTTGATGTAGGGTCAAAACTGGTTAAAAAACTTTTTAACCTAGTATCTGTTTTACCAGTAGTGTCACCTCCTTTTGTACTGTCACTTTCTGCTATCATGTTATTTGGTCGAACAGGTTTTGTTACTCGTACAGTGTTTAATTTAAGCACTACAAAATTGTATGGATTACCAGGAATCTTGTTGGTTCAAACTCTTACTTTTTTTCCCGTTTGTTATTTGATGCTTAAGGGATTATTGAAGAATATTGATCCTTCTTTGGAAGAGGCTGCTAGAAGTATGGGTGCCAGTCGTTGGAAGGTTTTTACAACTGTAACCTTCCCCTTGCTTTTACCAGGATTAGGAAATGCTTTTTTAATTACTTTTATTGAATCGGTAGCAGACTTTGCAAACCCAATGCTTATTGGTGGTAACTACGATACCTTAGCAACCTCAATTTATTTACAGTTGACTGGTGCCTACGATAAAAGTGGTGCTACAGCTATGGCCGTAGTTTTACTGACAATATCTATGGGATTATTTATTCTTGAAAAGTATTGGTTGGAAAGAAAATCTGTAGCAACATTAACTGGAAAAGCATCTCGTGAGAGACTACCAATGACAGACAAAAGTGTTCGCTATCCTTTAGTGACTTTTTGTACTGCAATTACCATTTTTGTATTGATAATGTATGCTTTAG
>CALNCH010000151.1 GCA_937875245.1 uncultured Spirochaetaceae bacterium | reverse complement strand
CACCAGAAGCGATAACAGGTACTGTTACGGCATCTGCAATAAGGCGGGTTAATTGTAATTCGTAACCTGCCTTGGTGCCATCAGCATCTATTGAATTAAGAACAATTTCTCCGGCTCCTAATGTTACAGCTTTTTTTGCCCAATCAAGGGCATCTAAATCTGTTGCAACCCGTCCTCCGTTAATAAAAACTCTATACCCAGAAGCCATTTTGGGGTCTCTGGCCGCATCCATTCCCAAAACAATGCATTGGTTTCCAAAAACGCGAGCCCCTTGACTGATTAGTTCTGGATTTTTTACGGCTTGGGAGTTTAGACTGATTTTTTCTGCTCCTGCTAAAATAGTAGAACGGATATCTTCAATCGATCCGATTCCTCCACCTACGCAGAAAGGTATAAACACTTGAGAAGCAACCTTGCTGATTAAGTCTAGAATAGGGCCCCTGCCTCGAGCTGATGCCATAATATCGTAAAATACTAATTCATCAACCCCTTGGTTATAGTATTCCTTTGCCATTTCTACAGGGTCTCCAATGTCAATGTTATTTAAAAATTTTACACCCTTGGTGGTTCGCCCGTCTTTTACATCCAAACAAACAATAATTCTCTTTTTTAACATAGCTTTCCATCCTGATTTTGTACAAAGTTTCGTAAAATTTGTAATCCTGCTTTAGCGGATTTTTCCGGATGGAATTGGCAGGCACTAATATTTTTCCATGTGATTACTGAGGGAACCAAAACCCCATAGTCTGCAGAGGCTACTACTATTGAGTTATCTTGGGGTTGAATCATATATGAGTGAACAAAATAAAAGGATGCCTCTTTTTCTACCTCTTGAAAAAGAGAGGATTCCTTATGAAATTCTAAGTTGTTCCATCCCATATGCGGAATTTTTAAGCCTTTATAGGTGGCCATGTCTTTACCTTGCTTTTCAAAAACAGTAGAAAAATGCTGGATGATTCCTGGTACAATACCAAGACAGTCAACATCCCCTTCTTCTGAATGGTCAAAGATAATTTGTGAACCAAGACAAATACCTAATAAAGGTTTTCCACTTTTTGCAAAGTCTTTTAAGAAAGAATAAAAACCTGTTTCATGTAATTGCTCCATGGCATATTTTGCTTCTCCAACACCAGGGAAGATAACCTTGTCTACTTTTTGTAAATCTTTTGGATTTTTAGATAAAACATAGGGAGTTCCTATATAAGAAAGGGCACGTTCAACACTTTTAATATTACCTGCATTGTAATCAACTATTCCAATCATAGGTAATGTTACCTTGCATAGTATCAAAAGGTCAATATAATGTTTTGAAGTTTAACCCTTAAAAAGCCGATAAAAAAGTATGAATATTAACGAAATAATTCCTGTAGTGCTGAAAATACTCACAGATATCCGAGTTATAGGAATATGTATATTTGTTTTACTATACGTGAACTTTGTTTTTTTTGTGTGTCGCTATAAAAAAAATAACAAACCAAAAGGGTCGAAAAAAATAAGATTTAAAACACCAGAACCAAAGAAAGATTCTGAACAACCTGAAGATGAATCAGATAATTTAGGTGGAGAGGAATAATAATTCTTTTTCTTTCCACCATTTCTTATTTTCTGTAACCACCCCTGCTTTTATATAACTTTCGATTAAGGTTTGCACTTGTTTTCGTTCTACAAAAGCTAGGTTGAAATTTTTGGTACAGTCTTTAGTCCATTTCAGGTAAAAATAATCAAGTGCTTCTTCTTTTGTAAGGCTAGTAGTTTTCATTTTTAAATGATGGATAAAATCAAGGCTTTCTTTTGATATCTGAGGAGAAGGCTCTAATCCTTCTCTTTTTCTATTACACAAATCACAGCCAGCACAGGCTGCTTCTTCCCCTCCCAATGCGTTTAATAGCACTTGGCGTCTACAATCCCTTGTGGTAGCAAAGTTTTTTAATACAGCAAATCGGCTTTCTGGTGGAAATTGAGCAAATTTTATGTCATCTTCTTTTGACCACAACAGAACAGCTTTTGCTACACTCCCATCTCTTCCTCCTCGTCCTGCTTCCTGAATGTATGCTTCTGCAGTATTTGGAGGGTCTAAATGAATTACACAATGAATATCTTTTTTGTCTACTCCCATTCCCCATGCACAAGTTGTTACCAATATTCCATCTTTTTTTGGATGAAACCACGCATCAGTTTCTTTTTTCTCTTCTTTGGTAAGCCCTGCGTGATAAAATCTGACAACATCTTCTTCTCTCTGTTGGCTAAAAAACTCTTGGAGTAACAAAGCCGTACTTCTCGTTCTTTTTCGGGTAGAGCAAAATACTATTAAGGGACGTTCTTCTTCTGCTACTGTTTCAATCAATGTTTTTTCTTTAATATCTGCATATTTAACAAAGTAATGGATATTTTGTCTGTCAGATTCGCTTCTCACTAAATGAGCATCTCCATCAAACAGGACTTCTGACACTCGAGAAAGGACTTCTGGAGATGCCGTAGCAGTAAAAGCGGTAACGACGGGGACTTCCAGTTTTTTTATAATTGTACCCAGCGTTAAGTAGGCAGGGCGAAAACTATCTCCCCATTCAGAAACACAATGAGCTTCATCAATGGCTATGTGAGAAATATGAAATTCTTTTAATTTTTCTACCAATTGTTCAGATTGCAAGACTTCTGGGTTTGCTAAAATTATTTTTGCCCCTTCAGAAAGTAATTCAAAATTACGTTTTCGTTCTTCACTGGTTTGCTGACCTTTGAAAACTACTGGTGTCATACCTCCTTCTATCATACGCCGTTCTTGATCGCTCATAAGAGCAAGAAGGGGGTACAAAATGAGGGTGGGACCCGGAAGAAGAAGGGCAGGGGCCATAAAGCATAACGATTTTCCTGCACCAGTAGGAAGAAGAACTATTTGATGTCCCAAAATTTCATTATCTGGGGTTTTAGCTTCTTTTACTTCTTCTGAAGCAGCTAAAATGTTTTCTATGACCATTCGTTGCCAAGGATAAATATAAGAAAAGCCAAAACTTTCTTGGACCTTTTGCAAGACTTTATCTTGGTATAATTCTGTTTCCATGCTTACTATATCGTCTGTATAGTAAAAATTAAGAGATTACTTATCTAAAATGGTAATTTCTACCCGACGGTTACGAGATTTTCCTTCTTCGTTGGCATTGGTAGCAATTGGTTGCTCTGAACCAACTCCTTTGGTAAAAATATGATATGGGTCTTTTACTCCTATAGAAAGTAAATACTCAGCTACAGATGCCGCCCGTTCTTTTGACAAGCTTATTTGACTTTCTACCGTTCCTGCTCGTGCGGTATGACCTGTTATCAACAAATCGTTATCCTTAAATTCTGCTAAAATCTGGGCAATCATATCTATTT
>CALNCH010000150.1 GCA_937875245.1 uncultured Spirochaetaceae bacterium | reverse complement strand
TTAAACAAAGAAGTAAGCGAAAAAACTTCTGTTGCTATGATGAGAGTTTTGAGTGCGGTGTTTATTATCGCTTCTTATCTTATTTCTCGTATGCAAATTGGTTTTATTGTTACTCTTATGTCTTTATCTTGGGGTGTATTATCAGGTGCTTTTATGGCACCCTACATTTTAGGAATTTATTGGAAAGGTGTTACAAAGGCAGGTGCTTATGCAGGGTTGTATAGTGGAGGAACTGCAGCCATTGTTCTAACATTTGCGTTAGGCCCTTCAAACTCACCATTGGCCGCTTCAATAGCAATGATAATTCCTTTTCTAGTAGTCCCTTTAGTAAGTCTTTTTACCCCCAAAGTTAATTCTGAAATACTGGAAAAGGCATTTAAATAAAAAATAAAAGGCGATATACTGACCACATTATGACAGATATAGAAATTGCACAAAAAAATGTGATGGCACCTATTTCTGATATTGCTAAAAAAATAGGAATATCAGAAATAGACTATGATTTGTATGGTCAGTATAAGGCGAAGCTTACCATTCCAAAAATGCGTCAACTTCAGGATAAAACCCTGACACAAAAAGGCAAATTAGTCTTAGTTACCGCAATTACACCAACTCCAGCAGGAGAAGGTAAGTCAACGGTTTCTATTGGACTTGCTGATGGAATGCAAGAGATTGGAAAAAAAGTGGTAATTGCCCTTCGAGAGCCTTCCCTTGGACCCTGTTTTGGGGTAAAAGGTGGTGCATGTGGTGGTGGTTATGCACAAATTGTGCCCATGGAAGATATTAATCTTCACTTTACTGGGGATATCCATGCAATTTCTATAGCTACAAATCTTATAGCATCTCTAATTGATAATCATATACATCAAGGAAATACTCTTCAAATTGATCCTAGAACCATTTCTTGGAAAAGGTGTGTTGATTTAAATGATAGAGCTTTAAGACAAACTATTATTGGTTTAGGGGGAAGCACAGAAGGGGTTCCCCGAGAACAACAGTTTTCTATTGCTGTAGCCAGTGAGATAATGGCAATTGTTTGTTTATCAAAAACTATTTCCGAATTAAAAGAGAAAATCGATGAGATTGTAGTTGGTTACACTTATGGTAAAGAAATGGTTCGTTTTAAACAATTGGGTTGTACTGGTGCAGTGGCAGCCTTATTAAAAGATGCTATTCGACCAAATTTAGTTCAAACTTTGGAAAAAACACCAGCCTTTGTTCATGGTGGTCCTTTTGCTAATATTGCTCATGGTTGTAACAGTATAAATGCAACTTTATGTGCCTTGGCCTTAGGAGATTATGTTGTAACAGAAGCAGGGTTTGCGGCAGATTTAGGTGCCGAAAAATTCATGGATATTAAGTGCCGAAAAGCTGGTATTTCTCCTTCTGCTGTTGTTATTGTTGCTACTGTCCGAGCTTTGAAAATGCATGGTGGAGTAGCAAAAGCTGATTTATCAAAACCAAATACTGAGGCTATGCTTAAAGGTTGTGAAAACTTACAAGTACATATTGAAAATATGAAAAAATTTGGGGTGCCTGCTGTAGTAGCTGTAAACCGATTTGTTACTGACACTGCAGAAGAAAACCAAGAATTAATCAAGTGGTGTGAAAAACAAGGGGTTAAAGCAGTTTTATGTGAAGGTTGGGAAAAAGGTGGTAAAGGTACCACTGAGCTAGCAAAAATAGTATGCCATATATGTGATTCTAATGAAGCCCAATTTAAAACACTGTATTCTAATGATATTTCTTTAAAAGAAAAAATTGAAACTTTGGCAACTCAAATATATCGAGCAAATCGTGTGGAATTTTCAGCAGGCGCTCTTAAAAAACTTAGTCAATATCAAGAGAAAGGCTATGGTAATCTTCCTGTATGTATGGCAAAAACTCAAAACTCTATTTCTCACGATAAAAGTTTGTTGGGGGCACCTAAAGACTATGCATTTCCTGTGCGAGACGTACAACTGTATGCCGGAGCAGGCTTTGTGGTAGCACTTTCTGGAGACATCATGACAATGCCAGGGTTACCAAAAGTTCCCGCTGCCATGTCTATCGATGTAGATGACAACGGTGTTATTTCAGGGTTGTTCTAAATCTTAGAGAGTATCTCCATTTGATTTTATAACATCAGAATACCAAAGGGCACTGTCTTTCAGTGTCCTTTTTTGTGTTTCATAATCTACATAGATAAGTCCAAAACGCTCTTTATATCCATTGCTCCATTCAAAATTATCTAACAAGGACCACTGAAAATATCCCTTTATTGGCGTTCCTTCTTCAATAGCTTTTTTCATTTGAATAAAATAACGGTGTAAAAAATCAATTCGTGTAGAGTCATGAACTTTGCCATCTAAAGCAACCCAATCTTGGTTTGATAATCCATTTTCTGTAATGTAAATGGGTACTCCATATCGTTTTGCAATATTTTTAGGTAACCATCTAACACATTCTGGGGTAACAGGCCAATTCATCGCAGTGTGTGGATACCCTATATCCCGTTTGCAATAAAGGTAACCACCTTTTCCATCAGATTTAATAGCCACCCCGTTATATACATTATGTCCATGATAATCTACTTTTTGAGAAATGATTTTCATGTCCTCCTGTTCTATCTTAGGCATATATTCGCCAAAAAGAGAAAACATCTTGTCTGGGTATTTTCCCAAATATACTGGGTCATTAAAATAGGTTAATCCAAAAGAATTAAATTCTGTACCATTGTATTCTGTGGTTACATCAAATTGAGCCATTTCAGTGGCTGCAATATCTTCTGCTTTTTCTGTTGCAGGATAGAGCCCACTACAGGTAGGAGCCCAGCCAACTTGTACAGAGCTACTTCCATTGGCTCGAATAGCTTGTACTGCTTTTCCATGGCTTAAAAGCAAATGGTGGCCTATTAATAGTAAATCTCGTAGCCCCGTTTTAAGACCAGGAGCGTGTTCTCCCGATCCATAGCCTAAGTATTGAATGCACTGAGGTTCGTTAATAGTAAAGTAGTGTTGAACTCTGTCTCCCAATTCTTTTGTAACAGTAGCGGCATATTCTGCAAACCAATCAGTACTGTCCCGATTTAAAAAGCCACCTTTCGTATATAACTCATAAGGCAAATCCCAGTGAAATAAAGTGGCAAAAGGAGTTATGTTATTTTCTAATAGGTTGTCACAGAGCTTTTTATAAAAATCCATGCCTTTAGAATTGATTTTTCCTGTACCGGAAGGGAAAATACGAGGCCAACTGATAGAAAAACGATAGGCTTGTAAACCTATATCTTTCATTAATTGTACATCTTCTTTATAAAGGTGATAATGGTCACAGGCAATTTTTCCTGTGTGAGAATCAAAAACAGCTCCTGGTTTTTCACACATCACATCCCAAATAGAAAGACTTTTTCCATCTTCCTTATAAGCACCTTCGATTTGGTAACTAGAAGTGGCTGCTCCCCAAATAAAATCAGAGTTAAAAGACATTTCCCCTCCCATAAAAAGTCAACGAAAAAGTTTCAATCTTTTGAAG
>CALNCH010000149.1 GCA_937875245.1 uncultured Spirochaetaceae bacterium | reverse complement strand
GGATACTCATTTTAAATACCTCCCCTTGAGTTGTAAGTTAGAGATTTTCCATCTATTGCTGAAAATCCTTATGATGACTTCTGAAAAACACAAAAAAGACTTTAAACTTCAGGCATACCCTCGGTTTAAAGTCCATAGTTTTATTTAGGTATTACCCTTTGAATTTCCTGAGAGTAAAACGTTATTAATATCTGTAGGCCTCTGGTTTATAAGGTCCTTCAACCGTTACCCCAATATATTCCGCTTGTTCAGAAGATAAAACATCTAATTCAACACCAATGTGGGCTAAATGCAATCGTGCAACCTTCTCGTCTAAATGCTTAGGCAAGGTATAAACTTCCTTTTTGTATTGATCAGTATTCGTCCAAAGTTCTAATTGAGCCAAAGTCTGGTTGGTGAAAGAGTTGGACATCACAAACGAAGGGTGCCCCGTAGCACATCCCAAGTTCACTAAACGACCTTCAGCCAAGAGGATGATATCTTTGCCATCGATTGTATATTTGTCTACTTGAGGTTTGATTTCCACTTTAGAAGTCCCGTAGTTATCATTTAACCAAGCCACATCAATTTCATTATCAAAATGTCCAATATTACATACTACTGTCTTATCTTTCATAGCTTTGAAATGTTCGGGACGAATAATATCCTTATTACCAGTCGTTGTTACAACGATATTAGTTTCTTTGATAGCATCCGCCATTTTCTTTACTTCATAACCTTCCATAGCTGCTTGAAGGGCACAGATTGGATCAATTTCAGTTACAATAACACGAACTCCTGCAGACCGCAATGATTCTGCAGAACCTTTCCCTACATCTCCGTATCCAGCAACTACAGCAACTTTACCCGCTAACATTAAATCTGTCGCACGACGAATTGCATCTACCAACGATTCACGACAACCGTATTTGTTATCGAATTTTGATTTTGTAACCGAGTCATTTACGTTAATCGCTGGTAAATGAAGAGTTCCGTTCTTCATCCTCTCGTATAAACGGTGAACACCTGTGGTTGTCTCCTCAGAAAGTCCTTTGATTCCATCTATTAATTCAGGGAATTGATCAAATACCATATTTGTTAAGTCACCACCATCATCCAAGATCATGTTTAATGGTTGACGATCCTCCCCGAAAAAAAGAGTTTGTTCTATACACCAATTGAATTCTTCCTCTTTCATACCTTTCCAAGCATAAACAGGAATACCTGCAGCAGCAATAGCGGCAGCAGCGTGATCTTGAGTAGAGAAAATGTTACACGAAGACCAAGAAACATCTGCGCCCAGCTCAACGAGCGTTTCAATCAAAACTGCAGTTTGAATTGTCATATGTAAACATCCTGCAATTCTAGCACCTTTTAATGGTTTGGACGCACCAAACTCATTACGTAAGGACATTAAACCAGGCATTTCTGCTTCTGCTAATTCTATTTCTTTACGTCCCCAGTCAGCTAAAGTGATGTCTTTTACTTTGTAAGGTACGTAGGTTGTTTCTAGTGATGACATAGTTATTCTTTTTGTTTATAGAAGGACAAAATTACTTGATACACAAATCAATTCAAAACATTGTTTCATTATTCCATATATAATGACATTTTCTTGAGGATACTGGCTTGACTATCGTATCTTTTAAAACTATATTTGCATAAAACATTAGAAAAAAAGAATTATGTATCCAGAATATTTAGTAGCTCCAATGCGTCAAGAATTAGTTGACGCTGGATTCCAAGAATTAAAAACTGTAGAAGAAGTAGATTCAGCTATTCCAGCTGAAGGTACTGTATTTGTAGTGGTAAACTCAGTATGTGGATGTGCTGCTGCAAATGCCCGCCCTGCTGCTAAGGCTGCCGTAAAAAATGACAAACACCCAGACAAATTGGTAACTGTATTTGCCGGAATGGAAAAAGATGCAGTTGACAAAGCTCGTCAGTATATGTTACCTTATCCTCCGTCATCACCTGCCATGGCTTTGTTTAAAGATGGTAAATTGGTACACATGATAGAAAGACATATGATTGAAGGTCGTCCAGCTCAAATGATAGCAGACAACTTGGTTGCTGCATTCGAGGAGTACTGCTAACAATCGTAGTATTTTGATTTTTGAATACCGAAAAAGCTTCTTTTAAATTAAAAGAAGCTTTTTCTATTTAACCAATTCCAGCTTTTTCTTAGTACATTTGTTCTTTATCATCTAGCAAAAACGATGAAACTTACTACAAACCTATTTTTTCTATTCTTTCTGTGCTTTTTTCTGAGCTGTACAACCAACAAGCAAATAGACCTGATTGTTTATAATGCGAATGTTTACACGGTGGATTCAGTTTTCTCAACTGTAGAAGCTTTTGCCGTGAATAACGGGGTCATAGTTGAAATCGGGAATTCTCAGGATATATTAAATAAATATGATGCGAAAGAAAAAATAGATGTCGATGGAAAATTCATCTATCCTGGATTTTATGATGCACACGCCCATTTTTTTATGTTGGCCGAAGCGATGGACCAGGTGGATCTAGTAGGGGCCCAATCTTACCAGGAAGTTTTAG
>CALNCH010000148.1 GCA_937875245.1 uncultured Spirochaetaceae bacterium | reverse complement strand
CTCCTTATAAACTCCCTGTTAAGGGCGTGCCATGGATGGCACGAATATTAGTTTTGTATAGTATTCATAATTTGTAATTAATACAAATATGTAATCATTACAAAAATGATATTAGTATAATAAATTAGTTTTGTCAACCTTTATTTTACATTTGGTAAGAAAGTTTATTTGCCGATATCTATATCTATGAAAAGATTATTCTTACATATAATTATGTTACTTCTTTGTGTTTTTGTATTTGGACAAACAAATATCTCGTATGAGGGTTCTGGAAGTTATTCTATGGTGGAGCGTTCGGATCTTCGTCGTTATGATAATGGTACTTATACAGGGTTGGTTAGTAGAGAAGTTCGGTCTGTTGTTCATCCTATTTCTGCCCCCCAAAATATTCCTTCTGCCTGGAAAAATAATAGTTGGTTTGAAGGAAATTTTTATGTTATAGAAAAAACTTTGCGTAATTCTCAAGTTGCAGGGATTGGGTTAGAGGATGCAATTCCTGCTCAATTTCATATTTCTTCTGAAGGAGAATTACAATCACGAGTGGACAATGGATTTCCTACTTTTAGAAGTTTCCCATCATATCCTGCAAAACCAGTAAGTCCAGGCACTTCTTGGGTATCTGAGGGAGTGAGGACTGTGGATCCATTGAACAAAGGTATGTACACAAAGTTACCCATGGTAGTTCAGTATACCTTTGTTGGATCAGAAATGTATAAGGGAGAAGCTGTTTATCGGATAAAAGCAAAATGGGCAACTCGTTATGGTACCTTAAACTGGGATTTTGGAGGGGATCCTGATTTGAAATTAGCCAGTGGAAGTCATACTGCTGATATTTTAGTGTTACAAGAGACAGGTGCTGCTATTGTTATTCGAGATGTAGTTGATGAGACTTTTGAATATAAAACAGGAGAAAAAGTGCAATTTAAAGGTACCATAACCTTGTTTACTGAATTTCCACCAAAAGTTGAACGTTCCCTGTTGTTACCGGCTTTAGAAAAAATAGCTGAAGTGGCATCAAATGAAAAATCGGATAAAAATAACATGCTAGTAGAAGAAACTCCTGCGGGGCTCCGTTTATCTGTTAGAAATATCCAGTTTTTACCTGACAGTGATGAATTTGCAGGAAATGAAAGTCAGCGCTTGGATGCTATTGCAGAAGTTTTACGGCTTGCACCAAAAGCAGTATTTTTAATTGAAGGCCATACTGCGGCAGTAGGAAAGATTGAAGGTGAAAAAGCCTTATCTATCGCTCGTGCAAAACGTACAGCCGAAGAGTTAGTAAAAAGAGGTATTTCCTCTGATCAATTTATCTGTGATGGTTTTGGAGGAGAAAGGCCAATAGCTCCTAATACTACAGAAGAAGGTAGAGCTAAGAACCGACGGGTTGAGATTACTATTTTAGAATAAGTGGTGAATTTCTGTGATATTATCACCTTCTTTTTTTTAATAATCGTGTATTATGTATCTACAAACTGATTTTTAGGAGATCCTATGAGTAAAAAACAAATGCTTCAGATAATTATACCAGTTCTTGTAGTAATTGCAGTAATTGGTATTTTTATAGTCAAAGAAAAAGAAAGAAATTCTTCTGAAAACATAACTAATAAAGACTTAGCTACAGGGGAACTAGTGGCCAGCGATACTCTACTGCCTTTCCTAGCAACGGAATTAGATTTAGAAAATCTTTTATCTATGGGGCTTCCAGTAATTTTAGATTTTGGAGCTGATTGGTGCCAGCCTTGTAGAACTCAAGAGCCAATATTGAGAAAACTCCATAGTGAATTAGATGGTAAGGCCATTATTCAATACATAGATACAGAAAAATATCCTGAAATAGCAAATATGTTTCCTGTTCGGGTAATACCAACTCAAGTTTTGTTTGACAGCAATGGAAAAGCTTGGGATCCCCAAACAAGGGAAGAAGCTGTGGTAGGTATTAGCCAATATAATTATAAAGATTCTGGTGATTTAGCCTTTACCATACATGAAGGTATTCTGTTGGAAGAACAAATGCGTCAAGTGTTAACAAACATGGGAATGAAATAATGCAAGACTTTATTAACCTTGCTCTTGCACAACTAGGAAATTTAATACAAACATCTTCTTGGTTTGCTCCATTAATTGCCTTAGTTGCAGGAATTTTAACCTCTGTTACTCCTTGTTCTCTTTCTACCATTCCCTTGGTAGTAGGGTATGTTGGGGGAACAGAGGTAAGTCAAAATAATCCTAGAAAAGCTTTTTTAATTTCACTTACTTTTGCAGGTGGAATGGCTATTACCTTTACTATTTTAGGAACAATAGCATCTATTGCAGGTAAATTGATAGGGTCGTCTTCTCGTTGGTGGTATATGTTTTTAGGGATACTAATGGTTTTGATGGCTTTTCAGACATGGGAAATTTTTCATATTATTCCTTCAACGTATTTACAAGGAAAAAACAAACGGAAAGGATACCTTGGAGCTTTTATTACAGGCTTACTTGGAGGAGTTTTTTCGTCTCCTTGTGCTACTCCTGTCCTTGTCGCACTTTTAACAATTGTAGCAGGAAAAGGCAATTTGCTGTGGGGTATCGTATTACTGCTTTTTTATTCCATTGGTCATGGTTTTTTAGTAGTCATTACAGGGACTTCCATTGGTTTTGTAAAAAAGCTGAATAAAAGCAATAAAATGGGAGTATTAGCAACTATAGTAAAAGTAGTGTTAGGACTTCTTATCTTGTTAGTTGGATTATATATGTTTTGGTTAGCATTTTAAGCATAAATAGTTTTTTTTTCCAAAATTTAACAAAAATGTAGTACAATCTTTTCCGAAAATCTGTTAGCATAAGACTCTCAGAAAAAAGGAGTAGTCATGGACTTTTTGTTAGACGGTATAATGTCAATTACTTGGCAACAAGTTGTTATGTATGGGGTAGGAGCTCTCTTAATATATTTAGCAATAGCTAAAGAAGTTGAGCCTGCTTTATTACTGCCTATGGGTTTTGGTGCTATTTTAGTAAACCTTCCATTTAGTGGGGTTTTAGGTGATGCTGGTATTATTCAATGGCTTTTTACGGTAGGAATTGAAGCTTCTGAAGCTTTCCCATTATTGCTCTTTATTGGTATTGGGGCAATGATAGATTTTGAGCCTTTGTTAGCCAAACCTTATTATTTTTTATTAGGTGCCGCCGCTCAATTCGGTATTTTTGCCGCCCTATTATTAGCACGAGTATTAGGTTTTGATTTACCAGACGCTGCTTCCATTGGTATTATTGGTGCCGCTGACGGTCCTACTGCTATTTTGGTTGCTCAAAAATTAAATTCTGCTTACATGGGACAAATTGCTGTTGTTGCATATTCTTACATGGCTTTAGTTCCAATAGTACAGCCTTTGGCAATAAAGTTAGTTACTACAAAAAAAGAACGCCGAATCCATATGCCAGCTCAAGGATTAAAAGCAGATGGTACTTTAGCTAAACCTATTACTAAAAAAACTAAGATTTTATTTCCAATCATGGTAACATTATTAGCAGGTCTTGTAGCCCCTGATTCTATTTCTTTGGTTGGTTTTTTAATGTTTGGTAACCTTATTCGAGAATGTGGTGTATTAAGAAGCTTATCTGAAACTGCTCAAACCACTCTTACTAATTTAATTACCTTACTTTTGGGTATTACTATTTCTTTCTCAATGGTAGCTGATAAATTCGTAAGACCAGAAACCTTAATTATTTTGCTTATAGGCCTGGCTGCCTTTGTTTTTGATACTATTGGTGGTGTATTATTTGCAAAATTATTAAATCTCTTTTTACCCCATAAAATAAATCCTATGATTGGAGCAGCTGGAATTTCTGCATTCCCAATGTCTGCCCGTGTAGTACAAAAGATGGCACAAAAAGAAGATCCCACTAATATATTGTTGATGGATGCTGTAGGCGCAAACGTTGCAGGGCAAATTGCTTCTGTAGTTGCAGGAGGTTTAATATTATGGCTAGTGAAGGAAGTGAAGCATTATTGATTATGGGACAAGGGATGAGTGGTCTCTTTATAACTCTAGGAATAATTGCATTAGGCGTTTTACTTATTAGAAAAATCTAATTGAGTGAGGCTCAATTATTTATTTTTTTCTGTCTATTAGGGGCTGCTTTTCATACTTTTTGGGAAGCAGCCCTTAAAATTATTACTATTCTTAAATCCACAAAGCAGGAATATATAATGGCTCAGTTATCCCAGAAGGATAGTACCTACAGAGATTTTGCATTACAAGGAAATATGTTTTCTGTTGTTTTAAAAGTTGGTATTCCTTTAGCAATTTTTCAAGTTATAAATAGTTTATTTAATTTATTAGATGGTTTAATGGCTGCTAATATTAGTTCTGTTGCTGTTTCAACGGTAACTTATTTAGCTCAAATCTTGTATGTAGTTCAGGCCTTAGGGGTGGGGTTAGCAGCAGGTTCTGCTATAAAAATTTCAGAAGCTTACGGGAGAGGGGACTATGATTTAGTAAAAACTCAAGTAAGCAGTTTGTTAGCCTTGTGTGCTCTTATTGCAGTACTATGTTCTTTTGTTTTACCTTTTTCCGGCCATATTTTACACTTTTTTGGTACCCCAGAGAGTTTTATTGCTCTTGGTACTACTTATTTTAATATCACCTTAGTATCATCTCTCCTCTCCTTTTTTAATTCTGTTTATATTGCTATTCAACGGTCTCGTGGAAAATCAACCTATATTATGATATTGAATATGAGTGTAGTCACTGTAAAGTTAACTCTTACTGCAATTTTCATTTATGGATTAAAAGGGGATATTAATATGCTGGCTTGGGCAACCCTTATAGCTCAAGGTATTATGTTTGTAGTAGCAATAGTTCACCTAAGTCAAAAAAATAACATCTTTAGTTTCTCTTTTTCTGCAGTCTCTTTTAAAAGAAAAATAATAGGACCAATGCTTCATATATCATTTCCGGTAATTATTGAAAGAATGGCTTTTCAATTTGGTAAAACTATTATTAATTCAATGAGTAAGGAATATGGAGAAACAACAGTAGGAGCTTTGAGTATTTCTAATAATCTCAACGGATTGGCTTCTAGTGCTCAAGGAGGCTTCCAAGACGGAGGCTCTGCTCTTATCGGGCAAAACAGGGGTGGAGGAAAGCTTGATCGAACCTTACAAGCTTTTTATAGGTTATTAATAATAAATGCTACTATTGGTTTTATCATATGGGGGATAACAAATCTTTTTATAGGTCCTATAAGTTATCTTTTTGCTAGCAGTCAAGAAGGTTTTGATGCAGATTTTCAAAGAAAACTAATACTGGTTTTTAGATACGATTCCTTTGGAAGTTGTGTTCCCTTGGGTGTACACTCTGCTATTATGGCCTTACTATTCGGTTTTGGAGCTACTAAAATTACTTTGTTAATCAACTTTTGTCGCGTTTTTGTGTTTCGTATTCCCGTATTGTGGTATTTACAACATTTTACCAATTTAGGAAGTGAAAGCACCGGTATTGTTATGGCAGTAAGTAATGTACTCACTATGATTATGTCATCTATCATTGCCTTTTTTGTAATACGAAAAATAAAAAGAAAGGCACTGTGAAGTGCACTTCAACTGTAAGTTTTTTTTATATGATAGATGGTAATATGGAATACCCAATGGTGCCATCAGGCATAGTCACTTCAAAATTTTCTGCAATAGTTGCCCCTATCACTGCAAAAGTATCAGGCTCTGTTAATTGTCCATTGTTTGGTAAGCCCTGAGGATATTGAGTTTTATAGCGAGGAGACCATGCTAGGAACGGCACTTTTTCTCTGGTGTGATCCGTACCTTTGTAAGTAGGATCGTTACCATGATCTGCAGTTAAAATAAGTAAATCTTCAGGTTTTAATGCTTTTAAAAGTTCTCCCAACATTTCATCAAACTTTTCAATTTCTGCACCGTATCCAAGAGGATC
>CALNCH010000147.1 GCA_937875245.1 uncultured Spirochaetaceae bacterium | reverse complement strand
TTAGTTGCCTTTTCTGTACCTACCTTGCCTTCTATAATTTTGTTACCCCTTATGTTTATATCTTCTTTCATTTTTGGTGGATTTTGGGCCTTTATTCCTGCCGTTTTAAAAGCAAAGTTTATGACTAGTGAAACCTTAGTAACCCTGATGTTGAATTATGTAGCTGCCAAATGGATTGGTTATTTACAGTATGGTCCTTGGCGCGATCCTGCGGGAAACGGGTTTCCAAAAATCGCTCAATTTGCAAAAAATGCGGTGTTACCAAAAGTATTTGGCATTCATATTGGCTGGATTATTACCCTAGTTTTAGCAGTATTACTTTTTATCTTGTTGAAAAAAACAAAGCTGGGTTACGAAATTGATGTACTGGGGGAAAGTGAAGCTACTGCTCGTTATGCAGGTATAAACGTTAATCGTGTAATGATTACGGCAGTTTTACTTTCTGGTGGTCTCTGTGGTATTGCTGGCATGATGCAAGCTTCTGCCATTGAACGCTCTTTATCAGATCAGCTTTCTGGTGGTTTAGGTTTTACCGCTGTTATTACCACTTGGCTTTCTCGATTAAACCCTATCACTATGGTAGTAGTTTCCTTTGTATTCTCTATGTTAATTCAAGGTGGGAATTTCTTACAAAGTTCATTAAAAATCCCCGCTACTATGTCCCAGATTTTACAGGGTATTATCATTTTCTTTGTTTTAGGTAGCGAATTCTTTGTTCGATACAAGTTTATCTGGATTAAAACAAAGAAAAATGATGAGTAGTTCGGCAAAAATAGTGCCTCACTACTCATCGTCGAGTTTACGTTAAGTAAACTCTAACATATATTTGCACTTTCTCATTTCATTGCGAAAGTGCGTATAAAAAATCAACTTCAAAAGACTGAAACTTTTTCGTTAATTTTTTATGGGAGGAATAATGATGGAATTTTTAAACGATTTAGGACTCTTTTTACAGATATCAGTACAAATGGGAACCCATATTTTGCTAGCAACCTTAGGTGGTATTTTATGCGAAAAAGTGGGTAACATGAACTTAGGAATTGAAGGAATGATGCTCATGGGGGCCGCTTTTGGCTTTTCTGTAGCACTTTCTTCTGGAAATCCGGCATTAGCAATGGTGGCATCAGGTTTTGCAGGTATGGCGGGTGCTTTAATTTATGCTTTTATAACCATAACTTTACGGGGCAATCAAGTTGTTACCGGATTAGTTCTCACCATTTTTGGTTCTGGTGTTTCAGGTTTTATGGGAAAGTCCCTTTCAGGAAAAGCATTGCCAGAATCTGTATCCTCTGTGTTGGCAATAAAAGAGCTCCCCTACCTTTCAGATATCCCTGTGTTGGGAAAAATGCTTTTTAGCCAAAGTATATATGTTTATCTTTCTTTAGTTTTAGCTGTTTTGATGTATTTATACTTTAAGTTCACTCGTCCCGGATTAAGCTTAAGGGCCACCGGAGAAAATACAGGAGCCGCTGATGCTTCTGGAATTAATGTAACCCTAATGAAGTATGTTCATGTACTCGGTGGTGGTTTTTTGTGTGGCTTAGGGGGTGCTTTCTTGTCTTTGGTTTTCGTACCACGATGGCAGGACAATATTGTTGCTGGTGCCGGTTGGATTGCTGTTGCAATGATTATTTTTAGTACCTGGAATCCTCTTAAAGCAATTTTTGCCGCCTATGCTTTTGGGGTCCTAAAAGGACTTGGTTTTACACTGCAAAACACAAATTTGGAATTATTTGGATCAAAATTAGTGTTTTCACCAATGTTACTTGATATGATTCCCTATGTTGCAACTATTGTGGTATTAGTTTTTATAACAATGCACAAAAAGAAGGAATATCAAAGTCCCGGTTCTCTCGGTGTTCCCTACTTTAGAGAGGACCGGTAACTCAATTATTCTTTATTTTCTAATAAATTTAAGAAATGAGTAACGCTTTTTGATAATTGGTTTTTGTCTTCTGTACTTGGTTTTCCAAACCACTCTACAGAAGGCAGAGCATTCCAACGCATTTTCTCGCAGATTTCCTTGTACTCTTTTTCTGCGCCACCAACCCAGCCTTTGCTTCCAATACGCAATATCTTTTTATCATAAAAATGTTTCTTCATGAATAATTCAAATACATATCGCATAGGTGGATATATGCCATATTCGTAGGTTGGCATTGCAAAAATTAAACCTTCAGCTTCTAAGGCACTTGCAAGAACATAGGACACATCAGTTTCTGGAATTGGTAAAAACTCACAATCCCAAGACTGTGCTTTTACTAATTTTTCTGCTTCATGGGCCATCTCTTTTGTATTTCCGTACATAGAACCACAAATGATACACACTTTTTTCTCTTGGGGACCTTTTGTATTGTATCCGGCGAATTTTTTGTACAGGTTTATAATTCGCATAGGATCTTTTGTCCAAACAACACCATGACTTGGGGCAACAATATTAATTGATACAGAAGACAACTTTTCAATGGCTTTTGTAACGAATAAACTAAAGCTAGCAACTATATTCGCATAATAGCGTAAAGCTTCTTTTTCAAAAGCTACTAATTCTGCTTCAGTAAATTCTGTATCCAATAATTTATCACCAGTTTTACCATAACTACCAAATCCGTCACATGAAAAAAGGGTTCCACTAGAAATTTCGTAGGTCATTATTGTTTCGGGCCAGTGAACATTTGGGGTGTCAAAGAATTGTAATGTTTTATTATTACCAAGAGACACTTGCTCTAAATCGGTAAGAACTCTAAATCGTTCTTCTTCATCAATTTTACAAAAGTTTTTTACTAATGCAATGCCTTTTGCAGAAGCGCAAATTGTGGCTTTTTCATTCTTAGCTAAAAAGGCACTTAAAGCTCCAGTATGATCGCTTTCTAAATGGTTTAATATCAGGTAATCAATATCTGAAAATGCAATACCAATTTCTTTTAATTGTTTCTCTATATTGGAAAGAGAATCCGTTGAATCATTACAAAGATCTATTAAGGCGATTTTTTCTCCTACTACTACATATGAATTTAGGGTTACACCAGTTGGAATAGACCAAAATCCCTCAAAATAGAGGGCATCCGTTAAATTTGAATGAAGGGCATAAATGCCTGTAGACAGTTCTTTTGTCATATTAGTTCCTTTTACAAAATTATAAACTTTTATCGATAAAAAAACATAAATACCTTGCTCTTTTATTAATAATTTAGTATCTTATAGACAGTTACCTATTTGTTAAAAAAAAACAAGGGTAGATACTCATATTACTAGGAGAAATTTTATGTCAAAGAACATGAAAAAGATTTTTTTAGCTTTACTTACATTCGTTGTATTTGCTGTACCATTATTTGCTCAGAATGTTACTATTAAGTTTGCAATGAACGTTGAAAAAGAAGATTATGCAAATAACTACTTCCAGTGGACCGTAGCAGGAAAACCAGCAGTAAAAGACGGTTTTGATGCAACAGCAGGAGCTTCAAAAGCAGGTTCTACAGGTGGATTTGACGCAGTACGTTATGACAATGCAGAAACAACAAAAAAAGCATCAATGCCAACAGCACTTCGCGGACTTATGCTTTATCCAGTATCAGATTACGGAACAAAAGAGTTTGACAACTTAACTGTTACTGAAAATGGTGGAGTTATCGTTGTTCGTTATATTCACCGTGGTACCGCTTATGAATTGACAACAGACAAAAAAGGAAACTTTGATGTGTTAACTGGTGCTAAAATTGCTAAAGGTGTAGGCGATAACAATAGAAACGTTTTCACTGTTAATGATGCTTTCTTAAAAGCAGGTGGAGATAAAGCAAAAATGAGTGATGTTGACTGGTCAAAAGTAACTCTTACTCCAGATACTTTCGATGCAGCAGCTTCAATGCACTATGAAGGAACTTTAAAATTCTCTTTCAAAAAAGGTGTACTTTCAATTTCTGGAACATTGAAACCAGCTAAATAAGTTTAATACTTATTATTATAAGCACTAGAAAACCTCGGTTTTTTAGTGCTTTTTTTTTCTCTTTTTTGATATACTCCAGACTATGAAATTAGTTTTTGGACCTATGGCGACTTTAAGTCATCAAGGTATGAGGCAAACCATTGGCGAATTTGGTGGTTGCGATGAATATTATACAGAAATGATACAAGCATCCTCTTATGTGGGCAGAGGTCCTTATGAGTCTTATTACGTATTAAATGGCCCCAATCCAAATGCTATCGTTTGGCAATTAACGGGTAATTCTAAGGAGCCCATTGTAAAAGCCGCTCCTCTAATAATGGAACATGGTGGAATAGGAATTGATTTAAATATGGGATGTTCTGCTCCTGAGATAGTTCGTCAGGGCGCGGGTATTGCATGGATGAGTAAACCCCTACAAGAAACAAGAGAACTGGTTTCTTCTGTAAGAAGAGAATTGGATGTAACAGGATATACTCAAGCCCGATTGAGCGTTAAAATGCGACTAGGAGAAGAAAACTGGACCTTAGAGGGCTTTCATCAGTTTATTGATATGCTTATTGGAGAAGGAGTAACACAACTTGTATTGCATCCTAGAACGCGAAAAGAAAAATATGGTAGACCAGCCCACTGGGAACAAGTAGAAAATCTTGCCCAATATGTTCACGAAAAATATGGTAACAAAATTCTGGTGATTGGTAATGGGGACATAAAAGATGTAGAGTCTTTTATAAAAAACACCACAAAAGCAACCTCCTCAGATGGGGTTATGATTGCACGCTATGGGGTACAAAAACCCTGGCTCTTTTCTC
>CALNCH010000146.1 GCA_937875245.1 uncultured Spirochaetaceae bacterium | reverse complement strand
GCTTTTGTGTAGAAACAGTATTACTTATAGATGCTGATGGGCGTAAAACTGCTTGTGTATCTTGTCAGGCAGGTTGTGGAATGGGTTGTGCTTTCTGCCAAACAGGAAAACTGGGTTTTGCTCGAAATATGACCGCAGCAGAAATTGTTGAAGAGTTTTTTTTCTTAGAAGAAAAAGCGGGCAAGCTAGATAACATTGTTTTTATGGGTATGGGTGAACCCCTACTTAATTTAGAAGCTATTCGAAAAGCATTACAAATTCTTTCCCATCCAGATGGTCGTAATTTATCTACAAGACGTGTTACTATTTCAACATCTGGAATAATTAAAGGTATTTATGATTTAGCAGACAATGGGCCTTCTGTACGTCTTGCAGTATCATTAACAACAGCAGATCCAGAACTTAGAAGTACATTAATGCCAGTGAATGACAGTAATCCTTTACCTGAATTACGAGAAGCTATAAAATATTTTATTGAAAAAACGGGAAGAAGATGTACACTAGAAGCAGCTCTTTTATCCAACGTAAATACTGGAAAAGAATCTGCTGATAAGATGATATCTTTTGCTAGGGGTTTACCAGTTCATGTAAATTTGATACCTTGGAATCCAGTGGCAGATTTACCATATAAAGAACCCACAAGAGCAGAATGCCAAAGTTTTGTCCAAATGTTAGAAAAGGCTGGAGTTAATGTTACTCAGCGAACTCGACGTGGAAGGAAAATTGGGGGAGCTTGTGGTCAATTAGGAAAAACTTTACAACACTAGGAGGTACTTTATGGAAAAAAAGATATATGTTGCAGGTATGTTCACAGAAGAGGACGAAAAGAAAGTAAATACAAGCGTTTCATCCATTTCTGGTGTTACTTCTTGTGTAGCAAATTCTAGCAAAGCTCAAGTATTGGTTAATTTTGATGAAGCTACTGCTGGAATAGAAGAAGCTATCACAGCAGCAATTACTTCATGTGGAGTTGACATTTTAGGTTAAATATTAGTGATCCAACCTTGTTTTATGCCCTCTTCAATATTTTTTTCTACCCAGTCCCAAAGGCTGGGTATTCCTTTTTTTACAATACTCATCCGTTCTAATACTTGTGATTTTTTAGCACTTCCTTTTATCCAAGTATGCCCACTGGTTAAGGTGTTATGTAAAAAAGGTTGTATTCTGTCTAAGCTGGCAGCAAATTGGGAATCAGGAGTATCCATTCTATCAAATTCTTCCCATAATAATCTGTATTCTTTTTCTTGATTACTAGGTAATAAAGAAAATAGCTTATCTGCAGCTTCTGCCTCTCGTTTTTCTTTTCCTTTGTTAGCTTCAACGTCAAAGGCAAAAGTATCTCCTGCATAAATTTCTACTAAATCGTGAAAAATCACCATTTTCAAAACACGATTAGATTGAATTGGTTGGGCTGAGTGTTCCTCAAGAATAGAAGCCATTAGAGCCAAATGCCAAGAATGTTCTGCATCATTTTCCCGGCGGCTTCCATCGGTTAACAAAGTCTGTCTTAAAATAAGTTTAATTTTGTCTACTTCAGCAATGAAATACAACTGTTTATCAAGTCGTTCATTGTTTGTAGTAAGAATATCTATGGTTTTCATAGGATTAGTCTATATCAAAATTATTTTTTATGATATATTTTTTTAAGTATAAGTTTTAAAAAAATATATACTTACCTTAGTAATATTAATTAAGGAATAAATGGTGGAAGAATACAATTTTAATGGTAAAAACATTTTAGTTGTTGAAGATAACAAACTAAACTTAGAAATAGCAGTTGCCATTTTAAATGAATTAGGATGTCACACCTACACAGCAGAAAATGGCTTAAAAGCTATTGAAAAATTTTCTCTTTTACCTGTAGGTCATTTAAACGCAATTTTAATGGATGTTCGTATGCCAATTATGGATGGAATTATGGCAACAAATAAAATTCGTTGTATGGCAAAACAGGATAGTAAAACAGTTCCAATTATTGCAATGACTACAGATTACTTTGAAGAGGATATTAGAAATACAAAAAAAGTTGGAATGAATGCTTATCTTACCAAGCCTATAGATGCCCATATTTTAGGTAAGGTATTACAAAATATTGCTATGTCGGAAAATTAATATGAAAATTTGTATTAGACCCCATGATATTGGAAAAATGAGTAGTTTTCTATTAGGGGAAAAAATTCATCAATTAGGATTTCAGGGTGTTCAATTGGCTATTGCAAAAGCAATAGAAGGACAAAATGGTAATCCTGACACCCTTACCTCTCAGGTTATTTCTTCAATTAAAAAAGGATTTTCTGATAATCAAGTAGAAATTCCTCTTTTAGGTGCTTATTTTAACCCTGTACACTCAAATAAAGAAAAAGTTAAAGCAGGTGCTGAAAAATTTGCTGATCATTTAAAAAAAGCCCCTTTATTTGGTGCAAAATATGTTGCCAGTGAAACCGGTTCTTACAATGATGAACCTTGGATATATCATCCGAAAAATCAAACAGAAGAAGCTTTACAAGAAGTTGTATCAATATTTAAACCTTTGACTAAAGTTGCAGAAGAAAATAACACTTTTGTAACGTTAGAAGGTGCTTGGAATCATTGTATTTATTGTCCAAAACAAATGAAAGGTTTAATTGACCAATTAGACAGTCCAAATGTACGTGTAACTGTAGACTTATTTAATTATCTTTATGAAGGTAATTATGAAAATCGCTATGATATACTACAAGAGTGTTTTGATTTATTTTCTGATAAAATAGTTGTTTTTCATATTAAAGATTTTAATGTAATACAAGAAAATGGCGTAAAAAAACTAGTCGAAGTAGGACTTGGAAAAGGTTTAATGGGATGGGATACAATTTTACCACAAATTAAAAATAAGTATCCTAATGCAATTTTAGTTTTTGAAGGGGTAAAAGACTTACCTGATAGTATAAAATATTTTTTTCCTTTACTAAAGAATTTGCAAAAATAAAAAAAACTGGTTCAAATGAACCAGTTTTTTTTATTTAGTAATTCTTATCAGCGAATCCTAGCCAACCTTCATCATTGACCAAGGCTTTTTCAAAACCATCAAGACGGAATTGATAGCTTTTAGATAAACTTCCCGCAATCAATTTAACTTTTGCAGAACCATCATCATTCATAACTACAGTACAATCGGTATCTTTATTTGCAAAAGTATGGAACATATCGTCTATATCCTTTGCAGATAATTCTACAGCCATCATACCACAGTTATACATGTTCTGACGGAAAATACGAGCAAAGTTTACAGCAATTACTGCATATATTCCATTTACTTCCAGCGCCCAAGGGGCATGTTCCCGGGATGATCCGCAACCGAAGTTTTCTCGGGTAATAATAACTTTTTTACCCAAGATATCTGTTTTAGGATTAAACCCTTCAAGTTTTAAATCTTCAAGTAAATAGGGTTTTAATGCTTGTTTTGTGATTTCAGTCAGATACTTAGCAGGAATAATTTCATCAGTATTAATGTCTGATCTGTCTAAAAAAAGAACTTTTCCACCAAATTGTTTCATTGAAATAACCTCTTGTGCTATTATTCGTTAAGCCTTATAAAATTGTGAATTGGTGATTGTTCCAGTTAATGCTGTTGCTGCTGCTGTTGCAGGACTCATTAAATGTACCATACCACCTTTTCCCATTCTACCATTAAAGTTACGGTTTGTGGTAGATGCACAAACTTCACCATTTGCTAGAACACCATTACTCATACCAAGACATGCACCGCATGTAGGGTTTGTTACACAAAATCCAGCATCCATGAAAATTTCAATAAGGCCTTCTTTTAGTGCTTGTTTGTAAATAGATGGCGTTGCAGGAGATAAGACCCCTCTTACACCTTCTGCTATTTTTTTACCTTCTTTTACAGCTGGTTCTAAAACTGCTGCTGCAATACGAAGATCTTCGATTCTTCCATTTGTACAAGAACCAATATATACCTGATCAACTTTTGTACCTGCCAATTGCGCTACCGTTTTAACTTCATCTGGTTTAAAGCCATACGTTGCAACAGGTTCTAACTTACTTACATCGTAAGTATATACCTTTTCGTACACAGCATCTGAATCAGAAATCCATTTACTATATTCTTTTAATGCTTCTTCTTTTGAAGCAAACTCTGTATTAATAAAAGGCCATAAGTAATCAACGGTTACAGTATCAGGATAACAAATACCAGAAGTACCTCCTGCTTCGATAGCCATGTTACACAATGTCATACGAGCTTCCATAGACATTTCATCAATTACAGGACCGGTAAATTCCATAACACAGTTTGTAGCACCATTTACACCAATTTGGGAAATAATGTATAAAATGACATCTTTTGCGTAAACACCAGGCTGTAATGTACCTTCTAAAACAAATTTAATTGTTTTAGGTTCTTTAAAAGAGCAAACCCCTTTTAAAATGCCAACTTCCAAATCTGTAGTACCA
>CALNCH010000145.1 GCA_937875245.1 uncultured Spirochaetaceae bacterium | reverse complement strand
CTTTATTTTGCTAGTGTTCCAAAAAAACACCCCCTTATTGAACTTTATTTGTCCAATAAGGGGGTGTTTTCTATCTAGTCTCTTTTATTTTCTTAATACCGCTACCAGTAGAGGACTTTCATCTGTAAAAGCCTCTTTTTTGTATGAACCGTAAAAATCGATTTTCGAAAAGCCAGCCTCTTTAGCATATGTTTCAAAGTGAGATTTTGTTAATAAAAAGACTGGTTTATGTAATATGACAGGTACAACTTTCCCATCACTTCGTTCTACTTCTTGATTCAAAATCCATTCACCAGTATCTTTTTGTGTTAATTCGGTAAGCAATTTAGATCTTATACTTTCTTTAGTTGGTAAGAAAATCTTTGACTGATTCAGTAATGATTGAAAATTATCAACTTGAATTAAAAAAGTACCATTTGGTGCAAGTAATGTAAAACAATCATAAAAGAATTTTCTCAAAAGTATCTCGTCATTAATTTTGATAATATTATTATTAAAACATGATATTATGTCGTAGAAACTTTTGCCCAAAAAACGAGCCATTTCCAAAGTTGTCATTTGAAAGAAACGTATTGCCGTATTTGGTAATCGTCTACGCCTATTTGCCGTTTCTAGCAATTCTTTTGACGAGTCTATTCCAGTTACATCATGACCAGCCCTTGCTAGAGCATTATCAAAACTACCTGTTGCGCAACCAACATTTAAAATTTTTGCGGGCATTCCATACCCAGATAACATTTGTTCATAAAATAATTTTTGATCATTAGAAACAGGGAATAGCTCATCATAATATTCAATTATGTTTTGCATATATTCCATAGTCTTTAATTATAACTGATAAAGTCGAAATTTGCTAGAAAATGTTGGAAAAACACTATTTATTTACCCTTTCATTGACTTTATAGATATATTTTTATACAATAATTCCGAGGTATAGGATGACAACAATAACAGTCTGTATGGGAAGTTCCTGTTTTAGTAGAGGCAATTCTACCAATGCAGAATTTGTTCAAAAATACGTCGAAGAACATAATCTTTCTGATTCTGTAACCGTAAAAGGTTGTTTATGTGAAGGTGAGTGTAAAAACGGGCCTAATATAAAAATTAATGGTAAGTTGTTTTCTCATGTTTCTCCAGAGGGATTAGAAGATTTGTTGTCATATGAATTAGGACTCAAAAAATGAATTTTTTATACCCAATTTATACTGAACAAACTGAATGTCAAGATTGTTATAAATGTGTCCGTCAGTGCCCAGCAAAAGCCATTCGTGTGGAAAAAGGCCATGCCATGGTTATTCCTGAACTATGTGTAATGTGTGGACATTGCGTAACAAACTGTCCTTCTCATGCAAAACGAGTTCGAGATGACCTTTCTCGTGCACAACAACTCTTTAGCTTAAAAGAAAAAGTTATTGTATCCATTGCTCCTTCTTTTGTTTCTGAATTTCCTGAATATTCTAAAGAACAGTTGATTGCAGCCTTAAAAAAGATTGGTTTTTGGGGTGTTTCTGAAACAGCTTTAGGAGCAGATTTAGTATCAGAGCAAATTGCAAAGGACTTGAAAGGGGCTTCTCTTAATCCAAAAGGACAACGGTTATTTTTATCTTCGGCTTGTCCTTCTGTTGTTGAATATATTAAGCATTTTTTACCAAATTTAAGTTCTTATATCACTGATAGAGCATCTCCTTTATTAGCTCATTCTCGTTTTTTGAAAGAAACCTATGGCGATAAAGTTGGTGTAGTTTTCGTTGGCCCCTGTATTGCCAAGAAAAGAGAGTCTGATATTTGGAGAATAACTGATGTTTCTATCACTTTTAATGACTTATATCGTTGGTTTGCAGAAGCTGAAGTTAATCCCGCAACAGTAAAAATAAATCCAGAAGAAGATGTTTTTATCCCTACACGAGCTGGAAAAGGCTCTTTGTATCCTGTGGATGGAGGCATGATTGCTTCTATCAAGAAATACGATGATTTTCGAGATGTTCATTTTATGACTATTACAGGATTGAATGAAATTGATATTTCTTTGAGAGGATTAGATGCCTCGGAATTAAAAGAACCCTTATTTATTGAGTTATTATCTTGTGTAGGTGGATGTATTAACGGACCGAGCTCAACAAAGAATCAGTCTTTGGCTATAAAGCGAGTAAATTTAGTTGATTATGCGTCTACTTCACCAGAGTTTCCAGAAAGGGTATCAAAAAAAGGTACTGTTGATTTATCTGGTGTTTTACCAATTACCAGTACACCAGAAGATGTTCACTCTGATGAAGAAATTCGCACTGCATTGCGTTCTGTAGGAAAATATACCCGAGAAGATGAGTTAAACTGTGCTTGTTGTGGATACGATACTTGTCGGAAGTTCGCAGAAGCTATGCTTGATAATCGTGCTGAAAAAACCATGTGTTTATCTTATATGCGAAAACTTGCCCAAAAAAAAGCAAATGGTTTGGTTCAAGCAATCCCAAGCGGGGTTCTTGTTGCAGATAAAAACATGAAGATTGTTGAATGCAATATGAATTTCGCAAAATTAATGGGTTCAGATGTTGTTGATATGTACGATGCAAAACCTGGCTTGGAAGGTGCAGATTTAACTCGTATCGTTTCTTTCCACCGATTCTTTGAAGATGTATTGGCTATTAACGGTCCTGATGTAATTGAACGTGAAGTCCGAGAAGGAAAAAGGATTTTCCATGTAACCGTTTTTGCTATTGAAAAAGGAGAATGTGCCGGTGGTGTAATTGAAGATATTACTGCCCCTCAAATTCAAAAGCATCGTATTGTATCTCAAGCACGAAAAGTAATTGATAAGAATTTGTCTGTTGTACAAAAAATTGCTTTCTTGCTTGGGGAAAATGCAGCAGAAACCGAATCTATGCTTAATTCAATAATTGACTCCT
This sequence comes from uncultured Spirochaetaceae bacterium, assembly GCA_937875245.1. GTDB lineage: Bacteria > Spirochaetota > Spirochaetia > Treponematales > Treponemataceae > CALNCH01. Next base: position 850 of record CALNCH010000145.1, on the reverse strand, counting down.
TTTCTGAAGAAGAGGACGATACATGAGTGATACAAGTCTCAAAGAACAAGATAGTGAAACCTTTATCGAGGTAGGCCATTATCAAGTTTCACGTCCATCAGAAGGTGATGTTTTCTTATCCCAGAAAAATCAATCTGATGGACGTGTAATTACCGCTTTGTCAGATGGATTAGGATCTGGTGTTAAAGCAGGGGTTTTAGCAACTTTGACGGCTACTATGGCTACAAAGTTTATAGCCGCAGATATTCCTATGCGCCGAGCCGCTGAAATTATTATGAATACACTTCCTGTTTGTAAAGAACGTGGAATAAGCTATGCAACCTTTACATTAGTTGATATTGAGCCCAGTGCTACTGTACGGATTATGGAGTATGATAACCCTCCCTATGTGTTGATTCGTCAGCAAACAATTGTAGAACCAATTAAAGAGTTTTCTACAATTGAGCGGAAAAACAAAAAAACAGCTCCAAAACGAGATGCTATTTTGCAGTATTCTCGATATGCGGCACGGCCTGGAGATCGATTAGTTTTTTTCTCTGATGGAGTAACTCAATCTGGAATGGGTTCTACCTTATTGCCTTTTGGATGGGGAGCTCCTAATGCACAAACTTTTATTTTAGAGCAAGTGCAAAAAAATCCCTTCATAAGTGCCAGAGATTTAGCTCGTGCTGTTGTGCAAGAAGCTGTAAGTCATGATGGATATAAACCAAAAGATGATATTACTTGTGGGGTCGTGTATTTTAGAAAACCCCGTGATATGATGATTGTTACTGGTCCACCATTACACAGAGAAAGCGATGCAGAAGTAGCTCGTTTATTTTCAGAATTTATTGGGACAAAAATTATTTGC
>CALNCH010000144.1 GCA_937875245.1 uncultured Spirochaetaceae bacterium | reverse complement strand
GTTGTTGATGCATCTGACGAGCAAATTAAAGCCGCTGCGAAAGACACTATTCCGCACGTTCCAAGTTTGTTCTGGGCATTCCGTGCAATGGTTGCTTCTGGTTTCTTAATGCTACTGCTATTCGTACTTGCAACATTTGCTGTAGGTAAACGCAATGCAGAAAACAAACCATGGTTATTGAAATTTGCCTTGTTTGCACTTCCACTTCCTTGGATTGCTGCTCAAACAGGTTGGTATGTTGCTGAAGTTGGCCGTCAACCATGGACCATTGGTGAAGTCCTACCTACACACCTTTCAGCTTCTAGCTTAAGCACTGGTGATGTATGGGGTTCAATCCTTGCATTGGCTGCGTTCTATACCGTACTTCTTATCATTGAAATGTATTTAATGATCAAATTCTCACGTCTTGGCCCAAGTTCACTTCACACTGGTAAATACCATTTTGAAAAACTTGAAGCTGCGAAAAAGGCAACTGAGGAGTCACAAGCATGATCGAATATGAATTACTCAAAATAATCTGGTGGGTGCTTGTGGGTGTACTACTCATCGGCTTCGCCCTTACAGATGGCTTCGATATGGGTTCAATGGCAATCATGCCATTCGTAGGTAAAAAAGACGAAGAACGTCGTGCAGCAATCAATACGATTGCCCCACACTGGGACGGTAACCAAGTTTGGTTCATTACTGCGGGTGGTGCGTTATTTGCTGCATGGCCAATGGTTTATGCAACAGCATTCTCTGGCATGTATTGGGCACTACTACTGGTTTTATTTGCCCTGTTCTTACGCCCAGTTGGCTTCGACTACCGTTCTAAACTTGAGAACACCAAATGGCGTAACTCTTGGGACTGGGGTCTAGCTGTAGGGGGTGCTGTTCCTGCATTAGTATTCGGTGTAGCTTTTGGTAATATGTTCCTCGGTGTTCCTTTTACACTCGATGAAACTGTACGCTCAACTTATACAGGTAGCTTTTTCGCTCTGCTTAATCCATTTGCCTTGGTGTGCGGTATTGTAAGTTTATCAATGCTTTGTGCACACGGCGGTGCATGGCTCATGCTACGTACAGATGGTGACTTGCGTGCACGTTCTGCGAAAGCGACTCAAATTATGGGCCTCGTGTTCTTGGTTTGCTTCTTATTAGCAGGGGCTTGGTTATACTTCGGCAACATTCAAGGTTACACTTTGGTTCAACCTTTTGATACCAATGGCGTTGCTAACCCATTAGCTAAAGAAGTCCTTACTAATGCTAATCCAGGCTGGATGAACAACTACAGCACTTACCCAATTACTATGATTGCTCCAATCATGGCCATTTTGGGCGCGTTAATCATCATCCTTGCCGCAGGTAAAGGCAAAGCTGGTTTTAGTTTCCTAGGTTCAAGCCTAGCAGTAACTGGTGCGATTCTAACTGCTGGTTTTGCACTATTCCCTTTCCTAATGCCATCAAGCCTAAATCCAACTGTCAGTTTGACTATGTGGGATGCGGTATCAAGTAAAAATACACTGACTGTAATGACAGTTGCTGCTTGTATTTTCGTACCACTTATTTTGTGTTACACCACTTGGTGTTACTACAAAATGTGGGGCGTTATTACCAACAAACATATTGAAGAGAATTCACACAGCCTGTACTAAGGCTGTGTCTAAGGAGATAAAACAATGTGGTATTTTGCTTGGATTCTCGGTATTTTGATGGCCTGCTTTGCTGGCGTACTCAGTGCCTTGTATATTGAACATCATCAAGATCTAGATGAGGAATAACAAATGACTGAAGCTGCAATCGAAAAACCTCGTGTAGAAAAAAAACCAAATAAGTTTGCAATGGTCATTTCCTGCCTATTGGCTTTTCCTTTGGCAGCCGTGTTGCTTGTACATCCAGCTGCGATGCTGGACGATCAAGGTGGATATAGCCATCGTGCACTAATGTTCATCATGATTGGTATTTCTGGTGGTTTTGTCCATGGTGTTGGCTTTACACCACACCATTGGTTTTGGAAATGGCTGTTTAGCCCTTTCCTCGCTTGGCCACTGATGCTTTGGGGCTACTATACGTGGTTCATGGCATAAATAATGAATATAAAAAAGCCCTCTAGAAGAGGGCTTTTTTATTGATTAGAACAAACAAAAACTAGTTTAAGTAAAGCGGGAAACTCATGCTAAATATTCTTATTTTAATGGGAGATTAAATTCTATAGAGAAGAAGTACACAAAAATTTC
>CALNCH010000143.1 GCA_937875245.1 uncultured Spirochaetaceae bacterium | reverse complement strand
AGACGGACGAAAAATTGGAGAACCAATGGCACCTGGTGCTAACCCAATGCACGGTCGAGATACCCATGGAGCGGCCGCCTCTTTAGCATCCGTTGCAAAATTGCCATTCCGCTATGCTCAAGATGGTATATCCAATACCTTCTCAATTATTCCTGATGCTTTGGGAAAAGATCCTAGTATCAATTTAGGAACATGTGGCATGACTGATTCTTGTGATACCGCTTGTTTAGCAGGGGCTGCAACCACTGCAGAAACCTTGGCAAATCCTGCACAAATTGACAACTTAGTAAGTCTGTTAGATGGATATGTTGAGAAAAACGGACATCACTTAAATGTAAATGTGTTTACCAGGGACACACTTTTGGACGCCCAAGAGCACCCAGAAAAGTATCCTCAGTTAACAATCCGTGTTTCAGGTTATGCAGTAAACTTCATAAAACTGACAAAGGAACAGCAGGATGATATTATTGCCCGAACTTTCCACAACAAGATATAAGAAGGATATCATATGACTTTATTTATTACCTTGCTAATTTTATTAGCTATTTTATCTACTAAATTAAGCAACAGATTTGGGATTCCCCTGTTAATTGGTTTTATTTTAATAGGGGTAATTGCAGGTAGTGATGTTCTCAATTTATTTTATTTTGATAATGCAATACTTACTCGAAAAATTGCTGACATTATTCTTATTTTTATTATTTTCGAGGGTGGCTTTCGCATTACTCGAAAAGAATTTAAAAGCGTTGCAGGACCTTCCCTTTCTTTAGCAACCATTGGGGTTGCTCTTACTGCGGCAATTCTAGGGTTTGCAATACATTTTGTTCTTAAATTAGATTTACTGTATTCATTTATTATTGCCTCAATTATTTCATCTACAGATGCCTCTGCTGTTTTTATGATTACCAAAGCAAATCCTATTAAAACGAAATTAGCTACCACATTAAACGTAGAATCTGCCGCAAACGACCCTATGGCAATTTTACTTACCGTCACCTTTATTCAAATAGCAACAAAATCCTTTTCTTCACCAATCATGGCTGTTCTTTCTCTTTTTGGTCAATTCATTGGTGGGGTTATCATTGGATGGCTTGGTTTTAAGATTAGTTCTTTTGTTTTTAACAAATTGGAATCTCATAACAGAGGTGATTACAGTGTACTTCTTATAGGATGTATTTTGTTCACTTATGGTATGGCTGACTTGTTATCTGCCAACGGAATTATTGCTGTTTTTTTTATGGGTTATTGGCTAGGAAACACCAATTTTCCAGCAAAACGTAGCACTAGCAGTTTTTTAGAAAGCACTTCCACCTTACTAAACATGTTCCTCTTTATCATGCTTGGTTTGTTGTCTTTTCCCCATCGATTTGTAACTATTTGGAAAGATGCCTTAATTATTGTTTTTATAATGATGGCTGTGGCACGTCCTTTAGCCGTTCTTTTAACTTTAATACCATTTAAATATACTTTTAAAGAGAAATTCTTTCTTATCTGTGGTGGTATAAAAGGTGCTGTTCCTATTGTTCTTGCAACATATCCACTAGCAGCAGGATTAGACTCCAATGGTTTTATTTTTGACACTATCTTCTTCTCGGTTTTCCTTTCTTGTGTAATACAAGGAACTCTGTTAGGTCCTTTGGCAAAAATACTTAACTTTTCCGAAAAAAAGAAACCAGAAACGCCATATACTGTAGAACTGCACTCTCTATCTCAATCAGATGTTGATATGTTTGAATTACGAATTGAAGATACCTCGCCAAATATTTCTAAATCAATTATGGAACTCCATTTAGGCAAAGATGTAGTAGTTAGTGCTATTGTTCGAGAGGGCAAACTTATACCTCCAAAAGGAAATACCCTTCTACT
>CALNCH010000142.1 GCA_937875245.1 uncultured Spirochaetaceae bacterium | reverse complement strand
AACAGGCCTACACCTATGCGGCTCAAACCCTAAAAGGAACTGCAACCATGATTTTAGAAAAAGGTATTCATCCTGCCCAATTAAAAGATGACGTATGCTCTCCCAGTGGAACCACCATTGAAGGGGTACAAGCTTTAGAAGAAGCTGGTTTCAGAGCCGCAGTTATAAAAGGTGCAGAGGCAACTTGGCTAAAATCCATCAGCATGGGCAAAAAAAGCTGAAAATCTCACTTCAATACTAAATTTCTTTTATATTTACATTTCATGTGATATTATTTTTATGTATTTCATATCACATTAAGGAAAAACTGATATGTCTAATGAAGAAGCTCTTGAAAAATTAAGACTGGTAAATGTAGACGTGGATGCATCTATCCATCGTTTTGTACACAACATTGATATGTATGTTTTATTCCTCAAAAAGTTTCCTTCCGATCCTGCATTTCTAGAATTACGGGAAGCTCTAAGTAAACATGACTATGACAAGGCTTTTGAAGAAGCCCATGTATTAAAAGGTTTATGTGGAAACTTGGGTCTAACTGATTTATACCTTTTATTTTCTGATATAGTATCAAAATATAGAGATAAAAATTACTTGGGAATGGAAGATGTTTTTGTTGATACAGAAAAGAAATACACAGAACTGTGCTGTCTGTTAAATAAATTCTAGACAATAATTAGCTACAAATAAAAGGTTTAATAATACAAGATAGAATAAGACCCTTTTTTTACAAAGCCAGCATTAAAATAGGCTTTTTGAGCAGGTGCATTTTGTACTTTCACAAATAAAACTACCTTTTTCCCTTCTTTTTTTACCAATTTTGCCATTTCATGAACTAAGACTGATGCAATACCTTTTCCCCTGTATTGGGGTCTTGTGTACACTCCTCCCAGCTGAATCCAGTTTATCCCAATAGCATTAGAACTGACTTTACTCACATACAATCCTGTTTCAATACTGCGGGCTGCCAAGGTCTTCTGCTTTTTTAAGTTTGTAAATAATTGTAATCTTCCAGCATGAAGATCATACTCATCTCCAGCAGGTAAAACTTCTTCAATATCATAGCCTTGTTGTAAGGGAAAAATATATTCTACATCATTTTGGTTACACAACCGTATTTCAAAAACAGACTGTATCGATAAAGACTTTAATTCCAAAGAAGGAGAATTTTCTTCATGAACCATTAGGTGGTAATCTCTCTTTTCTCTTGGTTCCTTTTCATATACTTGTTTTAAACAAGACTCTAAAAAATCAGAACCTTCTTTTGGTCCAGTAATACAATATGGTTTTTTCCCAGTAAATAGCATACTAATTTTGTTTTGTATTTCTGCTATTTCATCAGAACTAAATTCTATTTGATTTTTACAAAAAGGAAGGTAGTGTAATAATAAACCAGCCTCAGAAAACATAAGAATACCCAACATCTTATTTTCGTTATGTAAAATATAAGACGGGTACTGTTCCATATCTTTCATATTCAAATGACTTACCAAAGTAACACAATATTCTTCTTCCTTTGCAATAAAATGATACAGTTGAGATAGGTTTTCTGGTTCTGCTTTTTGAATTACAATCATTTTATTTCCTCATTGGCTATGTCCATGGGAAGAATACCTTCGGGGACATACTCTCCTGCCAAAGCACTAAAAGCCGCCGCAAAAGAATAGGGAGAATAACTGTATGCCATTAAAACCGTATTTGCCCAATCATATTCCAAGACAAAGGAAGGTGCCATAATAGATACTAAAATCACCTTTTTCCCAATATCTTTTAAATAGGCTGCAATTTTACTACTTTCTTCATTAGCCACACAAAGAATTACCGTATCATAATTTTTTGCCATAGAGGCTAGGCGTTCACCATGCCAAGCAAGTTCGTTAGGTCCTAAGGTATATCCAAAAAAATAATAACTGGTATTCTCATATTTATAATGAGCTTCATCAAAAAATTCTTGAAACTGTGCCGCTACTAAAATTTGTTCATTTGATGCTTCTTCTGGAGTATAGGGAAAAGAATCAGAATGATGTAAGGTAATAGAACGACATGCTTGAGCTGTAAAAAACTCTTTTGATCCTGGTGCAGGAACAAGTTCCCTAACTTTTGTTACATCTGGATACAAAGGAACTGAATTTTCACCTTTAAAATATTCTAATTTTGAGAAAATAACCCGTCGAGCGGCCTTTTTCACATTGTCAAAAAAATCGGGATCAGTATCCATCAGCGATAAGTTTCTTGTCCAAAGAGCTTCGTTAAGCTGGGCCGTAGTAGAAGAAATAACAATATCATTTCCTGCTTCGATTGCCATTCGAACAGCAGTAGATAAAGCACCAGCATACATTGTGGCACCATTCATCATCATATCGTCGGTGATTATCAATCCTTGGTAACCTAACTCATTACGCAAAAGATCTGTCAAAAAAGTTTTGGAAAGAGAAGCCGGCGCTCCATTGGGTACAATTTGAGGAAAACTTAAATGAGCTGACATGATAGCTGGAATTTTTTCTTTTATTAGATAACGGAAAGGAACTAATTCTCTCTCCTTTAGTGTTTCCATTGAAATATCAATTACTGGCAATTTTCCATGGGAATCAGCTTCTGTATCGCCGTGACCCGGAAAATGTTTTGCAGTGGGAATAACTCCTGCATCCATACTCCCTGCAGAA
>CALNCH010000141.1 GCA_937875245.1 uncultured Spirochaetaceae bacterium | reverse complement strand
AGAAAGTAGCGTCTTCTTCTTTTTGAGGAACCGGCTTCTCTGTACCTGAATCAATCTGAGACAATACTTGTAATAATAAGTCTCCACCCATTTGTCCAACTTTTTCTAGCAAAGATCCTGTAGTTTCATTTCCTGTTAACAGCAATTCTTTTTGAAGTAAGATATCGCCACTGTCCATTTTTTGAGCTAATCGTTGAATAGTAATACCCGTTTTCTCATCTCCAGACAACAAAGCTGCAGGTACGGGAGCACATCCACGATATTTTGGTAACAAAGAGGGGTGTAAGTTTATACCACCTTGAGGAAACAAATCCATAAACTTGGGTCCAAAGATCTTACCATACGCAAAACAAACCAATAAATCGGGAGAAAAACTTTTAATTTGCTCCCTAACACAAGCGTCTAATTTTTCTGGTTCTAAAACAGGAATACCCTTATTCCGGGCAACGGTAGCAACAGGTGTTTCTACTAAAGTTTTATGCCGTCCCTGAGGAGAAGGTGGATTTGTCAATACACAGACAATCTGTACCTGTTTACTCTGTATAAGAGATTCTAATACAACTGAGGAAATATCCGGGCTACCAGCGTATAGAATTCTTAACACTAATTTCCAGCCTTTTTTGAAGCAATTTTAGCGGCTCTTGCTTGCTTCAAAGCATCTTTTTCTAATCGTCGCTTTTCTCGACGGGCTATTGTTTCAATAGCTTTTTCCTTAAATTCAGGATCCCCTCTATCGATATACATAATTCCTTCTAGATGATCGTATTCGTGCTGAATAATACGAGCTAAAAATCCATCAGCATCTAAAACAAAGGGTTTACCATGCTCATTTAAGGCTTGAATACTTACCTTGACCGGTCTTTCAATTTCTTCGTATAACTTAGGAATGGACAGACATCCTTCTTCTAAATGACAGGTTTCTGTGGACATTCCAGTAATTTGAGGATTAATAAAGGTTCTTTTTATACCGTCATCTGCTTCGATTACAAACAAACGCAATAATTTACCAACCTGTGGAGCCGCTAGTCCAACCCCATTTTCTGCTTCCATTGTTATAAACATCTCTTCAATGAGAGCTTTAATTTCATCATTTACTTCTTCAACAGGAAGTGATTTTTGCCGTAGCAATTCATTACCAAGGGTTAATACTTTCATACATTATAAAGGTATACAAAGCATGCAATCTAGTCAATACAGATAAGACTGTCCTTTATTTTACAAGCTTCCTATTGACAAAACTGCCGTAAAATTGCACCTTTAGTTATGCAGAATTTATTAACAGTTACAAATAAAATCGTTTCCCAATTTGTTGAAAAAGAAACCCTTGAGGCAATGGAAAAACTCCTTGACCAAACTAGTTTCGAGAACAATCTTTCAGGAGCCTGTGTTATAGCTGAAAATTTCGCATCTGCAGAAACATTTAAAATCCTGACATCTTCTACAGAAGAAAGCTCAAATGCAGAAACAAAGCTTATTCAGAGTTTTCATAACAATCTTAAATTATTAGTACAAAAAACCTGGGTTGAAAAATCCGATATAGCAATAAAAGAACAGATTTTATATCAGCTTGACCCTATTTGTGATAGCTTGCGTAACAAAGACTATATCCAGATATATCCCAAATACGTGAATATTCTACAAGATGTGGTTTATCTGATGTTTGGACCTCAATCAAAAAAAGAAGAATTTGCTGAGTATGCACTTCGCATTGATCCCGGATTTGGAATCTTTTGGTGGTTTTTGGTGAATATGCCCTGCACCACTCCCCCGCAACCAGAAACTGCACGTATATACCTTTTATTAGGAATGCTCTTCCTAGCAAATTATTAATCAAAATAGCAAGTTTCTTGCTATGAGGTGGCGAAAATGATTCCTTCTACGGTGTACTCTCAACTGAGACAAGGGGCAAACAAATTAGCACAATTATCTGCCCAAGAAAAAAATGAAGCATTAAAATCTGTAGTCAAGTCTATTAATGCACAACGAGCTCGTATATTAGCGGCAAATGAACATGATATAGTTAAAGAAGAAGATAAAGGAACGAAGGAAAGTTTAATTGACAGACTTCGTTTAACTGAAGCTAGAATCAATGGTATCATCAATTCCATAGAAACAATTATTAATCAAACAGATCCTATAGGACAAACTATTAGTGGTTGGAAAACACCAAACGGTCTTGATATTAGACAAATTCGTGTTCCACTGGGAGTGGCAGCCATAATTTATGAATCCCGACCTAATGTCACCGCAGATGCTTTCGCCTTGGCTTACAAAAGTGGTAATGCTATTTTATTACGAGGAAGTTCTTCTGCCCTTGAATCTAATAGCGCTATAGTAAGTGCTATAAAAGCAGGTTTACGAGAAGCTCCTCATCATTGTGGTGTACCAGAAGCAATTGAATTAGCTACTGGCGGTCACGAAGAAGTAACAGAAATTTTAACTGCTCGAGGAAACATTGATGTGGTTTTACCTCGCGGAAGTGCGAATTTAATCAAAATGGTTGTTGAAAACGCAAAAGTTCCAGTTATAGAAACAGGAAGTGGGGTCTGTCATTTATATGTAGATGAAACTGCAGATTTAGACAAAGCTGCCTCTATTGCAGAAAATGGAAAACTGCAACGACCTGGTGTTTGCAATGCCCTTGAAACAATAGTAATTAACAAAGAAATTCTTCCCCAATTTGCAGAAAAACTTTTAACTATTTTCAGAGGAAGAGCTGAGCTTCGCTGTGACGAAAAATCTTTTTCTCTTTTTACAGATACAGAGAAAAAAGTGCAATCAAAAGCAGTTATTAAAGCCGCAACCCCTGAAGATTTTGGGTATGAGTTTCTAGACAACATTGTTACTATTAAAACAGTAGAAAACATAAAAGAAGCTATTGCATATATCAACACTCATAATACTAAACATTCAGAATCAATAATTACAAATTCCGTTACTCATGCCAATCAATTTCAAAAAGAAATTGATGCCGCTTGTGTCTATGTCAACGCTTCAACTCGCTTTACGGATGG
>CALNCH010000140.1 GCA_937875245.1 uncultured Spirochaetaceae bacterium | reverse complement strand
TACTAAATATGGTAGTGGTGCTACTCCTGCCATTGGTGGCGATTTTGCAAAACTAAGTGGTGGTGATAACATCGTTATCACAGGTTTTGAGGATGGGAAAACTTATCAGTTTATTATTAGATCAACAAAAGAAAATGGTGTTGAGATGAAGGTTGTTGAGATAATATAACACCTTTAATGTAAAAATACAGAAGGACAGTACATACTGTCCTTCTGAGGTAAAAAAGTTTAATTAGTAATAGCATAAAACAAAACAAGACTATATTTAAAAAATAAAAAAGACTAACCCATTTAATTAGGATTAGTCTACAGAAAATAACACAGGCCTTTGCACGGACTCCAAAATCCTCCTTGATCGATAAGCCAACGGTATCATAATTTTTTTGTTGTCCGTGTTTTTTTTTATACTAATGAAAGGGCTACTTTAACCATAGGTTCAATTCCCAAGTATTTTTTATCTTCTTCTAATTCTTCATCAGTAATACAGGATGCTACGTTAGTAACAATAGATAATGCTTTTTTATGTAGCCAAGCAGCGTTGCAATATAAGGCGTAGGTTTCCATTTCTTGTGCTAAACAACCCATTCGTGCCCAAGGTTGCCAACTGGGTTTTCCTGTGAGTTCATTTAATGCGTTGTAAGAAGAAAAGAAATCAGAAGAAAATACACTGCCTGCTTTGTAAGGATATTGTAAAGTAACTGCAGTTTGTACTGCTTTTTCTAATAAATTATAGTCTGCACAGGGCGAAAAGCTGCCCGGTAATTGATATTGATGAGCGTAGTTAGAATCGGTGCTAGCAGTCATGGCAAAAATTAAATCGCCAAGGGCTAGTTCTGGTTGTAATCCTCCCGCAGTTCCTATTCTAATTATCTGTTCTACGCCGTAGGTGTTAAATAATTCATAGGAATATAATCCGCAGGAGGGGCCACCCATACCAGAGCCCATTACTGTTACTTTTTTACCTTGGTAGACTCCAGTATAACCAAACATATTTCGCACATCGGTAATCTGTTTGCAATCTTCTAAAAAAGTATCTGCAATATATTTTGCTCGTAGTGGATCTCCGGGTAGTAAAACTGTTTTAGCAATATCCCCTAGGTTTGCACTGTTATGTGGAGTCATTTTATCCTCTATACTATAAATTTACCGATTAACTCGTCCATTTTGTGGATATTTTCTCGGGTTTCATGAGCTAAGTCTGAAACTTGTTGGGCAGAAGTATTTATTTCTCTTGCTCCAGCTGTCATTTCATCCATGCTTCCTGCAACTGTTTGTCCAATATCGGTAAGTCGGTCAAGTTCTGCGTTTACAGACTCTGTATTACGCTTCATATCTTTTGCCGTTGTTTGAACTTCACTGGTTGCAGAGTTAATATCTTTTAGTGCATCTAATACTTGTTTTGAAGCTTCCCCTTGTTCAGTCATGGCTCCATCAATTTCTTGTACTAAATTATCAGTGTCAGAAATTTTGTTGTTTACTAGGTCAAAGGCTTCTCGTGATTTAGTAGATGAGTCAACAACATTTTCAATTGACAGAGAAATAGTTTTTAATTCTTGTCCAATTGAATGAGATTGTGCTCTGGAATTTTCTGCAAGTTTTCGAATTTCATCGGCAACAACAGAGAATCCCGCACCTGCTTCCCCTGCATGGGCTGCTTCGATTGCGGCATTCATTGCCAATAAGTTGGTTTGACTGGCAATACGTGCAATAACGGAGTTTGCCTCTATCAATAACTTTGATTGTTCTGCCATTTCACGAATTCGGTTGTCTACATCTATTTGTCGGTTTCTTCCTTCCTCAGAAACGGAAATAAGGTCCTTAAACTGTCCACTCATTTTTCGTACGGAATTGGTTACAGAATTGATATTTCCTATCATTTCCTCGATTGATGCAGAAGATTCAATAATACCAGCACTTTGATTCTCAATTAAGCCATCTAATTTTTTAACACCTTTTATAGTGTTGTCCATTAAAATATTGGTATTTGTTAAAGAATCTGTTTGATGTTCAACTTGAATTCGAACCCCTGCGATATTTGCCATAATCTCAGAAATAGCACTTGCTGACTGTTGAGAGGTGGTTCCCAAATTTTCAACTATTTCTCCTAATGCTACATCTGCTTCTTTTAAATTAAGAACTAGGGCTCTTTCTTTTTGAATAAATAGGTTTATATCTTCACAAAGTCGTCCAATCTCATCATTTCTATCAATTTCAATTTGATAGGTTAAATCAGAATCCCCTGAATCACTACTAAGTAAGTGAATAGCATGTACTGCACTTTTTAATGGTTTAAATACAAAGAAGAACAGCATTGTAAGAAAAGTAGTAATTAAAATGGCACTTAACGCAATAATAGAGGGAATAATGTATGCTAGCAATGTTTTTTGTGTCATTTTTACTATCGTAGTGGGCATTCCTAAAAAGAACATTGCATTTTGACTTGTATTATTTAAACGTAAAGGCACATATACGGAAAGATATCGCTGATTATTAATAGAATTCTCTCCAATGTATGTATTTCGATTTGTATACACTTCTTCTAAGATTGCATCATTGTTTAATAATGTGTTTATAAAAGATACGCCATCCTCTGATTGTATTGTTGTAGCAATACGTTTATCGTTAATAAACACTGTACATTCTGCAGAAAATAACTTTTTTGTTCTCTCAATGTATTCTGAACTTGATAATTCAGTACTCAAAATTCCAACACCTACAAGTTCATCACCTAAGGTGACCTCTTTTGCTGCAATGACTGAAACGTTATTTCCTATAATTGAGATAGTTGTTAAGAGTTCCCCTGCTATTGCAGAAGAGAATGCACTGTTATTTTTAAAAATAGATTCTTGTATGCTATGGTCAGTTGATGCAATAATAATACCATGTGGATCAACGAGATACGCATGAGAAGCTCCGGAAGAGTTCTTTAATCTCTCAAGAAAACTTTGTAATCTTGTTTCGCTGCCACTGTATATAGCTTTTTCAAAATCAAAAGAATCATCAAAAAGAGTTAACATACTAGCGAGGTGATTCATTTCGTTGCTTATTTCTTCTTGAAATGAAGTTGCTTTCTGACTTAATTCAGTGTGCAAGTAGTCTTCTAGCCCTTTTTCAATTCCCGTATTTGTAAAGAGAATTATGCCACCACCACAGATTAGAAATCCAAAAATAAGTGGGAAAATTATCTTTTGGGTAATTGTTTTGAGTTTTTTCTTTTTAGTTTGATCAATCATGAAAAACCCTCCGTCGTTGGGATTATAGCACTTATTATATAAAAAGTGTATACTGTTGTATATGAATATATTAACAGTGGAGAATGTTTCTTTTTCATATGCAGAATCTGACTATAAAGCGGTAGATTCTGTTTCTTTTACTATTACTGCTGGGGAATATATTGCCATATTAGGTAAAAATGGATCTGGAAAAAGTACTTTAGCACGTTTATTATCTGGTTTTTTAAGTGCCGAGGACGGGAAGATTTTAATTTCTGAAGTGTTGCATTCTATATCTTGTCCTACGGGAATTGTATTTCAATCACCTAAAGAACAAAT
>CALNCH010000139.1 GCA_937875245.1 uncultured Spirochaetaceae bacterium | reverse complement strand
TCTTATATTACCCCAGTTCCTCGTGGGGTAGGACCTATGACTATAGCAATGTTATTGTTTAATACCTATGAGGCGGCCTTTTTAGTTGCACAAGGCAAGGGTTTAGTAACAGAAGGGGATTTTTTAAATGCGTAGAAGCATGCAAGATGTTCAAAGTGAAGTAGATGACCGGGATATTCCTTTACAAAAGGTTGGTGTAAAGGGGGTTGAGTATCCAGTCCAAGTCTTAGATAAAGCCAAGGGAACTCAATCTACCTTTGTTAAGGCAGATTTATTTGTCAATTTACCCCATAATTTTAAAGGTACTCATATGAGCCGTTTTATCGAGATTCTCCACAGTTGTCGTGAAGATTTTTCTATGAAACAATTTTTGGCAATGCTAGAAGATGTTCGTAATCGTTTGGATGCGGAAAAAGCCTTTGGGACTGCTACCTTTAAGTTTTTTATAGAAAAAACAGCTCCTGTTTCTAATATGAAAGGTATGATGGGGTATGAATGTACCTATGAAGGCACTGTAGATTCTCAAGGATCCAAAGAGTTTTTTGTATCTATTGAAGTACCTGTTACTACTGTGTGTCCTTGTTCTAAAGCAATAAGCGATTATGGGGCTCATAATCAGCGTGGTTTAGTGCGAGTAAAAATCCAAAGTACTGCATTTTTCTGGATAGAAGACGTTATTACCGCAGTAGAAGCTTCTGCCTCCTCTGGGGTTTATTCAGTATTAAAGAGAGAAGACGAAAAGTTTGTTACAGAACAAGCCTACAATAATCCCCGATTTGTGGAAGATTTAGTTCGTGAAGTGTATATGGCTTTACGAAACGTACCTTGTGAAAGACTTTTTAAATGGTTTAGCATTGAAGCAGAAAACTTTGAGAGTATTCACAATCACAGTGCATATGCCTATACCGAATTTGTAAGTTAGGATTTTTCTTTCTCTGTTCAAAGGAAGTCAAATCTGTTATTCTACAAAACATGACCTATTTTTTTGAAACCTATGGCTGTCAAATGAATAAAGCAGAATCTGCTTCTCTTGAACAGCTTTTAACTGCCCGAGGATGGGCTGCTTCTGACTCTGCCGAAACTGCGAATCTTATCGTTATAAATACTTGTTCTGTTCGTGCTACTGCCGAAAGTCGTATTCACGGTCGTCTAGGCTGGTATACTGCTTTGCGAAAACAACGTGGTTCTGCAAAAGACGGGGGCTTTACCCTTGTGGTTACCGGTTGTATGGCAGAGCGTTTGCAGGAAGACTTAAAAAAACAATTTGCTGTAGTTGACTATGTGGTAGGAACTTTTCAAAAGGAACATTTTCAAGATATTATGGATGCCATACAGGACAACCGTACCCTAGAAGCTATTGATGAAGAACCGGTGTACACTTTTGCCCCCCTTTCCTTAGAAAAAGGTGCTTTTCAAGCCTTTGTGCCTATTATGCATGGGTGCAATAACTTTTGTTCCTATTGTATTGTTCCCTATGTACGGGGCAGAGAAATCTCCCGTTCCCCAAAAGAAATTTTAGAAGAATTGGATCAGCTGTCCGCCCATGGTGTAAAAGAAATTACCTTGCTTGGGCAAAACGTAAACTCCTATGCTTGGAAAGAAACCGATGATACGGGAACTGAAAGAGTATTAGATTTTCCTTGGTTAATGCAAACAATTGCAACTCACTTGAAAAAAACTAATTCAAGTATTGGTTGGGTGCGTTTTATGTCCAGTCATCCAAAAGATATTAGTAGTCAACTCATTGATGTTATTGCAAAAGAAAGAGTTTTATGCCGGCATATTCATTTACCGGTACAACATGGTTCTACAAAGGTATTGACAGAAATGAATCGAAAATATAGCCGAGAAGACTATTTAGCAAAGGTTGATATGATTCGCAAAAAGTTACCAGATGTTTCTTTAACTACGGATATTCTTATTGGATTTCCAGGTGAAACCGAAGAAGATTTTGACCAGACGGTAAGCTTAATGGAAAAGGTGGGCTACGAAACTGCTTATATGTATTATTACAATCCTCGAGAGGGGACAAAAGCTTGTACAATGCCAAACCAAATTCCCATGGAAATAAAGAAAAAAAGATTGGGAAAGATTATTGATTTACAGCAAAAGATAACTCATACTGAAATAAATAAGAGAGTTGGTACTGTAGCTCAGGTTTTGGTTGAATCTGTTTCTCGAGACAATAAATCAGAATTACTAGGCAGAACAGAACAAGATGAAAGAGTGGTTTTTTCTTGTCCAGAAAATTTAATAGGATCTTTTGTAAAAGTTCAGTTAAAGGAATTGTCAGGAAATACATTTAGAGGTGAATTATGCCCTGGAAATTAATTGCGTTTGTTATAATGTTGGTATTGACTACTATTTTTGTAGGTTTCAATTTAGATAATCAATGTGATATAAACTTTGGCTTTTACAAATTTAGCCAAGTACCTGTTTTTATGACTATTTTGTTTTCTTTTGTAGCAGGGGTTGTTATTATGATGCCTTTTACTTTTGGACGAAAAAAACGTAAAAACATAAAAATGCCACCTGAAAACAAAGTTGTACCTAAAACAATGAAAGATAAGAAAAAAGAAACAGGTGTTAAACAGGAAGTGAACACCCTCTCGGAGGTTCCTCTCTCAAAGGATATTTCTCATGAATAAAAAGTGTCTTTTTTTTCTTATAATTGTAATTAACCTAAGTAATGTCTTTTCTGAAACTTCTCCTCTTATTTCGAAAATTGAATCTTTAAAAACAGCCCAAGATTCTATTACCTATTTAAAAGAAGAATTAGGCAAAGAAAGTGATTTTAATAAAGGTGATATTTCTTCTCTATTGGCACAAATTCAAGAACAGCAAGGTTTGTTCAACGAAGCAGGAACTAATTATTCCATTGCTGCAAGTTATCTTGGTATTCAAAGTAAAGAAGGACAACTGATGCAATTAGGTGCTGTTCGATGTGCATTGTCCACCGGAGATACGGCAACAGCAGATTTATTATTAAGTACCTCTATGGGAAATCCTACAGATGCAGCTGTTACTTCACGTATTCGATTATATGCAGTGTGGAGTGCTATTTGTAAGGCTGAAACGACAAAAGACTTAGAAATTCCTATTCATGCCCTTGAGCAATATACAAAAATGCAATCTATGAAATTGGAAATGCCTTCTGTTTTACTTACCTTATGGCATATAACAAAAAAAACAGAGTGGGCAACCCAGTTGCAAAATGAATATCCTAATTCACCAGAGGCCTCTGTTACCCGAAAAACTGTTTCTCCCTTACCCTCTCCCTTTTGGTATTTTATTCCAGAGTAATTTTAGTAACACTGAATTGAAAAGTACCTGATATCACTTGTGTTGCAGTAACTTGTACTTGGTTAAACAAATATCCGGTATCAGTTTCTGAAATTTTAAAAACTCCGTTAAAAGAACCTTTCCCTGATTTTGTTCTAAATTGGATTAATTGGGTATTATTAGCCATAAAAGAGTCGAAAACCCCGGTTTCTATTCCTGCCCCAGATTCTGGAGTTGCTTTAAAAGTATTACCGGTAAAGGCGAATGTAAAACCATTGTCACTTTTCCAAACCTGACTGTTACTGGTTTGTAGTATTTCAATATAGTTTGGCCCCTCTGAGTTTGTAGTGGTGGTAGAATTTTGGTTAGTTATTTTTTTATAATTACCATCCCATAATGTTTCTGCATCAACGAACATTTTTACATCATCTGCAACTTTTATGCGAATTTCATCTGTAGAAACCAAGGCAATATCAAAACGTCTTTCAAGATTACTCATGGCTTTATTTGTCATATATATGAGAATACCATTTCTTCTCAGAGTGCTTT
>CALNCH010000138.1 GCA_937875245.1 uncultured Spirochaetaceae bacterium | reverse complement strand
ATGTCTGCTAATTCTTTTAACACTTTACTAGTTGTTTCACTGTCATTTTTTTGTGATAAAGAAGCATAATCGTCTACATCAAAAATAGCCATTGCACAAGATGATTGAGTTTCTGCGGAATCTTTCATTAATTGAATTACTATTTGTTCAAAGGTTTCTAGGTTATAAACTCCTGTTAATATGTCTTTTTCTGCTCTTTTATGCAAAGCTAATTCTATTTTTTTTTGTTGATTATAACCTATTATATTATGAGATATGGGGTCTTCTACCATGCGAATTGATGCATGGACCCACACAATTTGACCATCTAACTCTTTTCGCCTATATTCTAGAGCAGAATATTTAATACCCTTTT
This sequence comes from uncultured Spirochaetaceae bacterium, assembly GCA_937875245.1. Classification (GTDB taxonomy): domain Bacteria; phylum Spirochaetota; class Spirochaetia; order Treponematales; family Treponemataceae; genus CALNCH01. Next base: position 3,918 of record CALNCH010000138.1, on the reverse strand, counting down.
CCCAATTTTCTAATAAGGCGTTGAAGCTAAAACGATTTTGCAATAATATTTCATCATCTTTGTTTGTAACCATTGTAAGCATGCCGTTTAAAACAGAATCGAAGGGGGAAATTCCACTTAGGTTTTCATGGCTACCATATAAATCTTCAACATAGACAAGCTTTCTTTCTGTTAAATTTATTTCGCAAGACGCGATGATATCATCCCTTACCTTAGTTCTAAAGTGCATGGAACGCAAATATTTTAATTCTGCTTCTTTTTCAAGGTTGATACATCGAGAAATGCCTATTGCAGATATTGGCTTTCCAGCTTTATTAAAAATAATGGAATAGGTAATTCTTATCCATTTATACACAGGATTTTCAAAAGAATTAGTCGACAAAGACTTATCAAATATTTGAAAGTCACCTTCTACTACGGCTTTTCCTGTAAGTAAATCTGAATGAAGTTTACGAAAAGCGTCAACGGAAGAAGGATGAACATATCCTTTTGCAATGTAAGATTCAGGAAGAGCTTCATAGATGACCTCATTACCCCATTTAATAGAATTTTCTTTTATATTATATTCCCAAATGGTAATTCCTGAGCTCTCTAATGCTTGTTGGTATTTCTTTCTGATTAAATCCATAGTGTGTATGTTTTATTATATGGTTAAAAAACAGCTATGTCTACACGCAAAGCTTTCTAACCAATGGAGAGAAAGCTTTGCAGTATCTTAGGCTAATTGCTTTTTTTTATGAACTATTTGAAAGAAAATAACCACAACTAAAAACAACCCACCAACAATATCAGTCCTCAACCCTGGTACTATTAATAGTAAACCAGCCGCCAATAATAAAATACGTTCTATTATGGAACAAGATTTTAAACAATACCCTTCTAGGGAAGCTCCTAGGGCAAACATTCCTAACAAAGCGGTAATTGTTATACCAATTACTTCTGACAAAGTGGTATTCATCAACAACATAGCAGGGTTGTAAACAAACATATAAGGAATAATGAAGGCCGCAATAGCTAGTTTTGTTGCTTCTAACGCAGTTTTAATTGGGTTCGATTTGGCAATAGCTGACCCAGCAATAGCGGCAAGAGCAACTGGAGGGGTAATATCGGCAATAATACCAAAATAAAATGCAAACATATGGGCAGCCAAAGGTTCAATATTTAATTGAATAAGAGCTGTTGCTGTAATAGTTGAAGTGATTAAGTAGTTGGCTGTAGTTGGAGCACCCATACCTAAAATAAGGGAGGCCAGCATGGTAAAGAAGAGTGTTAAAAACTTAATACCCCCAGAAAGAGCAACTAAACCAGCTCCCAGTTTTAAGCCAAGACCTGTTAATGTTACTATTCCAATAATAACCCCAGCCATACTACACGCAATTGCAACACTAATAATGTTTCGAGCTGCACTACAAACAGTTTCAACAAAATCATTAAAATTAAGTCTAGGAGGTTTTCCTCTTACAATATCAACTAAAGAAGTAATAACACCTAAAGAAGCAGAACAAACAATACCCATTAATGCACTGAAAGTGGCAGTTTTTCCACTCATTAAAAAATAAATTATGGCTACTAAAGGAAGAATTAAATACCCTTTTTTTAACAATAATGGTAAAAATTTTGGTAATGATTCTTTGTTCATACCTTTTAAGCCACTTTTTTTAGCTTCTAGGTGTACCATGATAAAGATACCCGCAAAGTATAAAAGAGCAGGAATAACAGAGGCTTTTGCTACGTCTAGATACGGAATACCTAAACTTTCTGCCATCAAAAATGCAGCAGCACCCATAATCGGAGGCATAATTTGACCACCAGTACTAGCAGAGGCTTCTACTGCAGCGGCAAATTCAGGACGATATCCTAAAGATTTCATCATGGGAATTGTAAAACTTCCAGACCCTACTGTATTTGATACCGAACTACCACTTACGGTTCCTTCCAAAGCACTAGTTAAAACCGCTACTTTTGCAGGGCCACCAGAATAGCCTCCTGCAATTGCATTACAAATATCAATAAAAAATTGACCGATTCCTGTTTTTTCCAACAAAGCACCGAACAGTATGAACAAGAAAATAAAGGTAGAACAGGCTCCAATTGGAGTACCCATAATTCCTTCAGTATTAAAATATAAGTGTGATACTACACGTTCAAAACTATATCCACGATGATTTAAGAAACCTGGTAAATAAGGACCAAGAAAGGCATACACTACAAAAACAGAGGCAATTATTAAAATTGGCAAGCCTACAATTCGACGACAAGCTTCAAACAATATTACAATTCCAACAACTCCCACAGCAATATCCACCGGAGTATAAGCACCGGCACGGCGAGCCAATGAATCAAAATTCACACTAATATATAACCATGAAGCTGCACCAATGAGTCCTAAAACCACATCATAAAAGGGCAATGTATTTCGAGGTAATTTTTTTGTAGCAGGGAAAAGAAGAAAGCCCAGTAACAAAACAAAAGCAATATGAGTTGCTCTTAAAATCTGTGCGGTAACAGCACCAGAGAGGGTGGCGTACAATTGAAAAGTTACAAACATAAAAGAGACAATGATAGTTATATATCGGCGCCAACATTTGTGTTCCCGGTAAGCAGATTCTCTATCAAGTTTCTGCATTAATTCTTTTATTTCTTCTTCATTAGTAGTAGGCATCATACTTTGCCCAAAGTTATCCATTTAGAACCTTCCTTTTTGTATTAAGAATATATTTGAAGAAAGTCAATGACTTATAACTAATTTTTAATCGTGTTTGTGGTATAAACCACTCTGCTAAATCCAAAGTACTATTTCTTTCTGGAATATAGACTTTATGATTTGCTATAACTCCTACAGCCATAAGTAAAAAAGGCATTTGCCGATTTATGTTTTGCATTTCCAGGTATTCCTCGGTTTCCACAAAAACTTGACCTGGTTGATCTGCTGGCTCAGGCATTCCCGCTCCATACGAATAAAAACGAGAAGTTTTTATTATTAAATTGTTTTCTTGAGTAATGCTATAAAAATCGGTAACCAAACCCTTGTTTACGGAATGGATATAAGAAATAGCAAAACCACTTTCTTTATCTGCAATTGGAACATACACAGCTGCTTTTGCCTGAGATGCCTTCCCTTGAGAAGGAACTTTTACAGGTTCTAAACAAAGCATCTTTTCAGGCAAAGGAATAACAAATACAAAAACTACTAGTGTAATGCCAATTAGCACTACACTAGTAATTACTTTTTTCTTATTGAACATCTAATCCGAGTTCTTTGTAATATTTAATAGCCCCTGGATGGAAAGGAACTGAAACCCCAGTAATTGCAGTAGCAGCGTCTAATTCTTTTCCCTTTGCATGAGCACTTGCTAAAATTTCTTGATTTTCAAATAAAGCTTTTGTTAACTCATAAACAGTATTTTCATCAAGTTTAGCACTTACAGCCAAAGTAGCTTTAATTGCTAAAGCAGGAGTATCTGAATCTGCACCTTTGTAAGTTCCACCAGGTATAGTGGTTTGAGTGTAATATCCATACTTTGCACAAATAGCATCTGCTTCTGCACCAGAAACGGGTACTAAGGTTAACCCCGCTGACACTGCCAATTCCTGTAATGCAGAGTTAGGAACACCTGCGGTTACGAAACAAGCATCCAAGGTTCCATTCTGAAGCCCATCACTTGATTCTTTAAAAGAAAGATTTGCTTTTTTTATGTCATTAATTGTTAATCCGTATCCTTCAAGAATTTGAAGAGCATTGAATTCTACTCCACTTCCTGCATCCCCAATAGATACTTTTTTGCCCTTTAAATCTGCAACAGACTTAATACCACTAGCCTGAGTAGCAGCAATCTGTACAACTTCAGGATACAAAGTACCAATTATAAAGAGTCAAGTAGAAATGCTCAAAAATGGCTAAATAAAAATGTACACTAT
>CALNCH010000137.1 GCA_937875245.1 uncultured Spirochaetaceae bacterium | reverse complement strand
GCTTCGGGGGTTCAATTCCCATAAAAAAACCACCTACCCAGGTGGTTTTTTGGAGATGGGGGGAATTGAACCCCCGTCCGGGTATAGGGACCAGGAACATCTACAGGTTTAGTAATGCGAAGTGGTTGTCGAGAATCGGTAGCAGCATTACAAGCGTCGACTCCGTATTTTGGTAAAAGTCCCGTATGCGTACCAAACACCACATACAGCAAGCTTTGGTTAGTGTCAGGACGTTAGGTCGTTCAAAGCAGCACAACCTAAGTCCCGCAATTATGCAGCTAGTGCGTAATCGTAAGAATTGTCAAAATTGGCAATTATAAGTTTTGTCAGTTCGGAGGACTGGCGACCTCACCTGCAGTTCAAGACCGCGACTATACTCGTCGAAACCGGTGCACCCCCGATTCAAAGGTACCCTAAATGTAATAGGCTTTTTATCAAAAGTCAAGTATTTCCTTTTCCGTCTATACTTTACCCTTTTTCTTATACATGATACTATATGGACGTATTTGCGAAATATTCTAAGGTTTTGTAAAGTGTATTGGACAATCACCTAGTGAGCCTGAATAGCAGTAAGGAAGTCCAAAATTAAGATATACTTGAAAGGTAGTTTCATAAAACACCTTTCTAAAAAAGAGAAGTAATGAATTTTGATGAATTAAATTTGCATACCGAATTAGTAACTGGTATTGCAAAAGCAGGTTATGTAACCTGTACACCTGTTCAAGAAGAAGTTTTGAAAGGTGTTCTTGATGGTGTTGATTTGTATGTACAGTCTCAGACTGGAACAGGAAAAACTGCTGCTTACTTGATGTGTATTATCCAGCAGCTCTTAGCAAATCCTAAAATGGAAGGCAAAAAAGCCTTGATTATGGTTCCGACTCGAGAGTTGGCTGTTCAAGTAGAAGAAGAGGCAAAAACCTTACTTTCTGGTACAAAGTTAAAAACCGGCAGTTTTTATGGTGGAGTAGGATACGGACGACAACAGGATATCCTTGAAAAAGGTGTAGATATTCTAATTGGAACACCTGGTCGTGTCATTGATTTAGAAGAAAGTAAAACCATGGATTTAAGTCAAATTGGTTTTTTGGTAATAGATGAAGCTGATCGTATGTTCGACATGGGTTTTTATCCTGATTTACGAACTCTTATTAAAGTATTACCAGTTACCGCACAGCGACAGACCATGCTTTTTAGTGCTACTCTAAACACCTATGTAAAAAATCTTGCATGGGAATACACAGAAAATGCAAAAGAAATAACCATCGAATGTGATAACGTTACTGTAGATGAAATTGACCAAGTCTTACTTCACGTTTCCAGTGATGACAAAATGAAACTCTTATTAGGTATTCTTAAAAATGAAAAACCAGAAAGCACTATCGTATTTTGTAACACAAAACGCAGTTGTGAAGTCATTGCTAAACGCTTAAAAATTAATGGTATTGAATGTGAGTTTATCATCGGAGACCTACCTCAGTCCAAACGATTACAAGTTTTAGAGTCATTTAAGCGTGGTTCCCTTACTTGTTTGGTAGCAACAGATGTTGCAGCTCGAGGAATTGACGTAAACGAACTTTCAATGGTTATTAACTACGATCTTCCTAACGAAGCAGAAAATTATGTTCATCGTATTGGTCGAACAGCACGTGCCGGCCGAACAGGAAAAGCCTATACATTCTGCAGTGAACAAGATGTATACAATCTCCCTGCTATCGAAAAATATATTGAAATGTCCATCCCCTCTTCTGTTGCAGGAGAAGACATGCTTGTAGAAGATGCCAGCAAGGGTGTATACATTAAAACTGACAGTTATCATGATGATGACTTTGGTGGTAAAAGAAATCATGACAACCGAAGTCGAAGTCGAGGTCAATCAGATACCCGCAATGGTAATGGCAATCGAAATAATAATCGAAATCGATCTGAGAATGCAAATGGCAATAGCCGTCCTAATAATCGAAACAGAAATGAACCTAATCAACGTAACAATAGACGACCTGAAAATCCTAATAATAATCGCCCTGATTACAGACAAAATTCTGGAGGAAAGAACTATCACAATAATCGAGAAATCGATCCAGCTATAGCAGCTCTTCCATTAGAAGAGAGAATGAAATTATATCGTCAGAAGTATGAAACTCAAAAAGCTCAAGAACCCGGAAAGACTTCTCCAAAGGGAAAAAATGTTCCAGGAAAAGGGTACAACCAATCAGCAAACAACAGAAAAAGAAATACAAATAATCCAAATACATATCAGAAAAAGCCTGGTACATCAACTCAGTACAAAAATAATACTAAGAGAGTTGAAAAAGCAGCCACTAAAC
>CALNCH010000136.1 GCA_937875245.1 uncultured Spirochaetaceae bacterium | reverse complement strand
AAACAGTAGTCTTCGAGTTAGTTTAGAAAGACCAGTTTCTATAAAATATATTGATTTAGAAGTGTTTAATATATTACAAAATCAAAGTCGTGTAGATGAGTCTACTATGGAAAAATTACGGCAGAGGGTATTGGACGATCTATAAAATGAAAAAAAATCACAGAAAAACTTGTCTATTATTTGTTTGCTTTTCAATGATTTGTGTTCTTTCTTGTAAAGAGAAATCTAAATTGGAGCAAAAAGAATTAATCATTACAAAACACAATGGCTCAGAGGTAATTGTTCTAGCTGAAATTGCTCGTACAGAAGAAGAAAGATCCTTTGGATATATGGAAAGAGAACATATTCCCCAAGGAACTGGAATGCTTTTTGTTTTTGACAGAGATCAAATCTTAAGTTTTTGGATGAAAAATACTCCGAGCCCCTTGTCTATTGCATATATAGATTCAAAAGGCATTATCAGAGATATTTTTGATATGAAACCTTTTAGTTTAACTTCTATTGTTAGTACGAAGTCAGTTCGCTATGCCTTAGAAGTCCCCCAAGGATGGTTTTCTGAACAAGGCATAGTTGTTGGAGATTCAATTCAATTACCGGACTAGATTATATTTCTAAATCTTTTAAGGCTTGTAATACCATCTTATCATCTGGATCAAATTCTAATACAGTCATAAAATAGTGTCTTGCTTCTTCAGGATTTCCTTCTCTTAAGGCTAAGAATCCTAAATTAGATATTATCTTTGTGTTTTCTGGTTCACTATGTAATGCTTTTTCTAATTGGACTTTTGCACCTTTTAAATCACCTAGTTCCATTAAACAAATGGATAATTCATTATAGGTGTCAGCATTTATTCCGCCTAAAGCTAGGGTTTGTGTAAAGGCATTTTTTGCGTCTTCCCAACGTTCTAATCGTCGTAAAGCCCAGCCTAGCATAAACCACGCATTCCAAATTTTTGGATTTTTTTCGATAAATTGTTTAATAAGATCTAATCCTTTTTCTTCTTCTCCCATAGAAATAAAGTCAAAGGCAGACTTAAATAATTCATCATCAAGATTTCGGGTTTCAATTTCGTTTACAATTTCTTCGGCTCGGCGTTTTTTGTAGGTACCATTTTCCCCCATTTCTTCTTCATCAAAGTTTTCGATGAGCTGTAAATAGGTTTCAAAGCAGGTACGGGCTTTAGAAAAGTTCTTTTGTTTCAAGAAGAAAAAGCCTGCATTAAAATGAGCATCTGGAACCGCGGGATCTGCTTCCATTACAATTTTATAGTATTGAAAGGCGCTTTCATCATAAGCATCTGCATCTTCTGAAAGTCCAGAGTTACGATAGGAATCTGCCCTTTGATCAAAAAACAGTGCAGTATTTAAGATTGTTGCCATATCTTCTGGGTCAAGACCCCTTAAAGCAGAAAAAATTTCTTCTGCTATTTCGTAATCTTCATTTCGAATTTTAAGAATAGCAGCCTCTGTTAATTCTTGTTTAATAGTAGGTTTTATTTTTTGCAAAATACTGCGGTAATAACCAATATGGAGATTTTCTTTATCATAGGCCAAAATTGTTAAAATTCCTGCTAAAATCATTTCTTGGGTTAGGGAAGTTGGATCAAAAGTTTCTTCACTGATAGTTTTCTTTTGTACCGGTAAAGGTATGGTGGTATCAATGGGTAATGCTTTTTCTGATAATTTGAAATTTTCTGGTATTGTAATAAATACAATAGAGTCTAATGGACTGTTTGGATTCATGTTTATTCCTGTGTATTAATCTGTTCATCAGGGGAGGTTTCTTCTGATGGTTCTGTTTGATTCTCTTTTGTAGAATTCTCTATTTGTTTATTTGAAGTTTGTTGAGATTTATTTTTTTCTGTATCGTTAGAATCTTTATCCTCTGTAATGGTTAATTGCTTTTTACGTAAAGAGGTTAGGCAACTGTTAATGTGCAGTTTGTAATTCATAGACACTGTATCAGTGTTAAATTGAATGGATACAGTTATTAAATCTTTTCGTCCTTCGATACTTTCTGTGGATACAACCTTTCCTTTTAGAGAAATAGTTTCTCGTGGTTCATCAAATTCCAAATGTAAATCAGCGTCTTTATTAAGCAAATACTGGGCTAATCCTTGTAAGATAATTTTAGACCCTGAAAAAGACAGATTTCGTACAATACAATGTCGTGGTACATTTTGAATATAGACAATTGTTTCTTCTTTTAAAAGGTTTAATCGCCTTTTAGTATCTGGGCTTATGGGAATTCTTTCTTCACTTCTTCTTTCAGCGTTAGCACGAGCTTCTAATAATTTTCCAATAACTTCAATTAAATTGTCAGGTTGTTGTTGGGTGAAAGAAATACTAATAATAGCAAGCTCATTTGAATCCATGTAAGCAGCAATATCTGTTACTCTTGCAGTTACAAAAAAACTTATATCTTCACCGTCTGGCTGGGAAAAACAAAAACGAAGACTAACTGTAGAATTGTTTTTTGAAATATTTGCATAAGCTCCACCTTTTGTGCCAAGAATAATACGAGCACCTAAAAGGGATGTAGAGTTAATAATACAAGGCCACTGAACTCCTGCACATTTTATAAAAACCTGTCGAGGATTAAGGTGGATAGTACGAATAATTTCTTTTGAAAATACTATTTCAGTATCTCTAAAAGTATCATAATATCTCGTAATTTGTTGGCTTGTAGTAACACCCATAGTTGATTATATTAGAGCATTCTTTTCAAATGGTCAATTAGAAAGGAAGATGTATAAAACATTAGGGATAGGTCTTTTAGACTTAATAAAAAGGTTAATTTCTTGTGAAGTATAGAGTCCAGTACTTCCACCACCATCTAATTGCAAGGCTTTTGAAGCTCCTCCTTCTTTTAGAATCTCAGCGCATTCCATGTAGGTTAATCCACCTTCAGACTTAGTTTTTTCAACACCTAAAATAAACAACTGGGTACCATCGCTGTTTACTCCTACTGCCATTCTGGAATTTTTAAAGGGATTAAAATTATATATAGTATCATTTTCTAAGATTGTCCAAAAACCACCAAGGGCGGTTTTAACATTGGAAATATCCTGTATTTGACTTTGAGAATTTACAATAATAGCTTTTTGATCTTCAGTAAAACAAATAGCTCCATACTTATCATTTGCAGGAGATATTTCTTGTCCGTCTTTGATATGAATACCCACCAAAGTGTATATTGGTAATAATTTGGAGAAGGGAAAATCAAAGGGCGTTCCATTTATAGTAATGAAGGCTTGTTCTTTTTTAGCAAAAGAAGAAAGGAATTTTCCTTTCGTATGTGTATCACCTATTTGGTTTGTATCAATTGAAACCTTCGGATTCGTTAAATCAATTTTAAATAAGATATATCGACTAGTAGGCAATGTTTGCTGGATAAACAGTATGCCTGATCCAATATCTTGCCATAATTGTTCTTGAACTGTGTCAGGAGAAACTACTTTGGGAAGGGTTTTACAACTGAATAAAACAAGAGAAAGGAATGATAAAAATAAAAGCTTCAAGAAAAATCTTGAAGCTTTTGTATTCTTATTAATAAGATTAATAACCAGCATGACCTGTGTCTCGGGTTTTACGGGTTTTCTTCATAAGCTTGCGCTGAAGAGTTTTATTCTTACGGTTAAGGATAGTTGAAGGTTTTTCGTAATATTCACGTTTTTTCCATTCGCGGATAATGCCTTCTTTTTCAACCATTCGTTTGAAACGTTTGATTGCTTTTTCTAGATTTTCAGAATCATCAACTAGAATGTGTGCCATAATATAATCACCTCCCTTCGGTCTATCCGTCAGTATTTCATGTAAATATGACAGATAGCAGGTAAAAGGTCAAGTACTAAATGAATCTTTGAGGGGGAGTTAACACCCATAGAGCTCTTAATGTTGTTTTTCCCACGTTTGTCAAAGTATGAGGAGAGGAAGCAGAAAAAGAAATACTATCTCCTTTTT
>CALNCH010000135.1 GCA_937875245.1 uncultured Spirochaetaceae bacterium | reverse complement strand
TAATTTGATAATCTCTGTTCAAAATAAATTGCCCAACGCGACAACGTTTAATAAAACAATACTTTGTTTCTATATCACGAAAAATAACCGTAAATAAGACTTTAGATAAATCTTCCTTATCAGAAAGTCCGCAATACCACATTCCCCTATCCACAAATATTTTTTCTGGAACATCACAAACGGTATAGATACCACTTTTTCGCATTACTAAAATGCGATCATAAGGTGACACTTTTAAAATTTCGGTTCCTGTAGTTACGTTTGTTCCAAGATACCCTGTTGTACTGTCATAACGTAAAGCTAAATCTCTTTTTACCACTTCTCGAACATCAATAGTTTTAAAGCTTTTTATCTGTGTTTTTCGCACCGTATTTTCTTTACCCATTGCTAAATCTATTTTAGATAATAAGCCATCTAACCAATCGATTGCATAAGATACAAGCTTTTTAAGTAATTTTTCAATTTCCTTTAAGCGATCATTTATTTCTTTTACTTCTTGGCGATTTTTATTGATATCATACAAAGAAATACGACGAATTGGAATTTTAAGTAATCGTTCTACATCTTCTTCCGTTACAGAGCGAATTAATTCACTCTTAAAAGGTTCAAATCCTTTTATAACAGCCTTAATTACAGTTTCTGCAGTCTTCATTTCTTCAATTTGCTTGTAGATACGTTCTTCCACGAAAATACGCTCTAAGGTACGCTGATGAAGCTTCTCTAATAAATTTGCTCTTTCTACTTCAAGCTCTTCTTTTAGAATTTGCACTAACTGTTTTGCATGAGTTTTAATTACATCTGTAGCAGTCATTACAACTGGCATATTGTCTTTAATAACTAACAAGTTACATGAAATAGTTTGTTGACATTCGGTAAAAGCATATAGAGCATCCACAACTTCTTTGGCATATACCCCTCGTTGTAATTTAATTTCAATTTCTACTTTGTCTGTGGTGTAGTCATTAATTGAAGATATTTTTACCTTACCATTTTTTGCGGCAGCTTCAATTGATTGCATTAAACTTTCTGTATTACTACCAGCAGGCAATTCAGTAATAATAATTTTTTTTGGATCCGATAAATCTAATTTTGCCCTTGTCGTTATTTTTCCCAGTCCGTCCCCATATTCAGAAACGTCAATCAAACCTCTTGTCTGAAAATCTGGATACAAAGTAAACTCTTTCCCTTCAAGGCAGTCCCTTTCTGCTTGGATAACTTCTTTAATATTATGTGGCAAAATTCGAGTAGACATACCAACCGCAATTCCCTCAGCACCTAAAATGAGAGAAAGAGGCAATTTTGCTCTAAAAACCACCGGTTCTTTTCCTCTTCCATCGTAACTGGGAACATAGTTAGTAATTTCTGGGTTATACAATATATCTCTAGCAATGGATCGAATACGACATTCAATGTATCGGGCTGCAGAAGCTCCATCGCCAGTGTAAAGGTTTCCAAAGTTTCCTTGCTTATCAATAAACAATTCTTTATTTGCCAACACTACCAAGGCCCCGTAAATAGAAGCATCCCCGTGAGGGTGATATTTCATACACTGCCCTACAACATTGGCTACCTTATGAAACTTTCCGTCATCAATTTCAAAAAGAGTATGGAGAACTCGTCGTTGTACTGGCTTTAATCCATCTTCCAAATCAGGAATAGCACGATCCCTGATTACATAACTTGCATATTCGAGAAAGTTTTTATCAAATAAATTCTTAACGTAAGCCATTATTTTTCCTTATGCATCAATTTCTGTAAGCAAGTTTTCTACAATGAACTCACGACGTTGAGGAGTATTTTTCCCCATATAAAATTCCAATAATTTTGGAACACCTTTTAATTGTTGTACTTCAATAGGTACTAAACGAATATTCTCGTGAATAAATTGTCCAAACTCGTGGGGACTGATTTCACCAAGTCCTTTAAATCGAGTAACTTCTGCAGTAGATCCTAATTTTTTGATATCAGCATTTCGCTCTGTTTCAGAATAGCTATAGAGCGTGTCTTTTTTGTTTCGTACACGAAACAAGGGAGTTTCTAAAATAAAAACTCTACCACTGGTGATGAGTTCTTCAAAAAAGAGTAAGAAAAAGGTTAACATCAGATTTCTAATATGAAATCCATCATTATCAGCATCTGTAGCAATTACAATCTTATTATATCTCAAATTGGCAATATCATTTTCTATACCTAGTGCCATCATTAAGTTATATAATTCTGCATTTTTATAAATATCAGCCCGTTTTCTACCATACATATTTTCCGGTTTTCCCCGTAAACTGAAAATCGCTTGGGTCATTGCATCTCGACAACCTACCATTGAACCTGTTGCAGAGTCTCCCTCTGTAATAAATATCATGGTATTTTCACCCTTTTCTCCATCTTCCAAATGATATTTACAATCTTTTAGCTTTGGTATTTTTAAGGCAATTTTTTTTGCGGCTTCTTTAGCTTCTTTTTTTACAGAGTTTAATTCAGTACGGAGTCTTTCGTTGGCTGTAATTTTTTGTTCCAGCATTTTTGCAGATTCTGGATTCTTATGTAACCAATCATCTACCGCATGCCGAGTTTCTGTAACAATCCAACCCTTCACATCAGTGTTACCTAATTTGTTTTTTGTTTGGCTCTCAAATACAGGCTCTTTAACTTTTACAGCTATAGCTGCAATAATACCTTCTCTAACATCTTCGGTTTTATAATTTTTTTTGAAAAACTCATTAACACCCTTAATAAAACCTTCTTTGAAGGCAGCTAAGTGTGTGCCACCATCAGAAGTATATTGCCCATTCACAAAAGAAAAATAGTTTTCACCGTAAGCATTAGAGTGAGTAACAGAAATTTCTATTTTATCACCCTTGTAATATCCTACAGGATAAATACTTTCTCCCTCTATTTCATTGTTTAATAAGTCTAATAACCCTTTTTCACTAACGTACTTGTTACCATTGAAATTAATAACTAAACCTGCATTCAAGTAAGCGTAATTCCACATACGTTTTTCTAGGAATTCCATATTGAAACTATAGGTGCCAAATATTTCTTCGTCAGGTATAAACTCAACGAAAGTACCATTTTTTGTACCGGGTTTTACATTTCCAGATTTTTTTTCTTTTAATTTCCCTCGTTCAAAGGTAGCTTCTGTACATTTTCCATCTCTTACTGAAAGCACACGGAAATAAGAAGATAAGGCATTTACTGCTTTTGTACCGACCCCGTTCAAACCAACAGAAAATTGGAAAACATCATCGTTATACTTGGCCCCGGTGTTTATCATAGAAACACATTCCACTACTTTTCCTAGGGGAATACCACGACCATAGTCTCGAATTCTAACTGTATTGTCTTTCAGCTCAACTTCTACACGAGAACCGTATCCCATGATGAACTCATCAATAGCGTTATCAATTACTTCTTTTACAAGGATATAAATACCATCGTTCTGATTAGATCCGTCTCCAAGACGACCAATATACATTCCGGAACGGAGTCGGATATGTTCCAAAGGACTTAAAGATAATACTTTGGACTCGTCATATTCAACAGGAGACTTTTTACTTTTTTTCTCACCCATAACGGGCAGTATACCATAAATGGGTGCTAATAAAAAGGGCTCTATTTTTGGGTTTTTTCTGAAATCTGCTTAACAGTTAACCCTTCCTCTAATTCCAGTTTTGTTTTCGTAGCCAAAAGAGCATGTTTTTCATTAAGGCTTTCTTCAATTTTAATATGAAGATCTTTGTTTTGATTAGTATACCGCTCTATTTTTTTCTCATTACCGGCAATAGTATTTTCGTATTGATTTATTTTTGTTACTAAGCTGGATATTTCTGCCTCCAGCTCTAACATTTTTATTCTTCTTGATATAGAAACAAGTTCTTGTCGCTTTCTTTGTATTTCAACAAGTAACTCTTTGTATTCTACTGGGAAATCTGTTATGGTGTCGCCCTCTTTTGTAACATAGAGAACAGAAAAATCATGTCCTTGGACCTGAGCAATAGAATCCTGTTCTTTTTGTAGTTTCTCTTTTTCGTCTTCAAGATCAGCAATCCTCTTTTCACCATTTCCAGTAGCACCCAAGCTACTTAGTTGGATTTGCAATGAAGACTCTTGATCCG
>CALNCH010000134.1 GCA_937875245.1 uncultured Spirochaetaceae bacterium | reverse complement strand
GACGTCTAGAAATCGGTGCCATTATAAAACTCCATATGTATTTGATTGGATTAATTTGTTGAAGTGATATTTCATTATAGATACATGATTAAAAATCGTCAAGAGAGTATCCATTTTATTCAACATCTTCAGTTTCTGCTCTTTCAGAAACCATTTTTTTATATTCAGTGGTAGAAACCATAAACACATCTACTTCAGGTATAGATTCTATCATTTTTACTTGACCTTGAAAATCAACATTATCTGCTATTCGCAGCCTAGCTGTTTCGATGTCCCCTGTTATTTTACTTCCAGAAAACATTTCTAATTTTTTAGAAGCTCTCATATTTCCTTTCACAGAACCTGCAATAGAAATTGAAGATGCAGAAATCGAATCAACTTTACAGTCCCCAGTTTTTTCAATAACTAAAGATCCATCAGATACAATCGTACCATTAAATTTGCCAGTAATAATTAAATTATCTGTAAATTCCAAGGTTCCGTCAAATTCAGTTTCTAGACCTAATACTGTAACATTCCCCTCTTTTTGGGTATAAGAAATTGCCATATATATTCCTTTTCTTTCGATTCAATTACTTTATCATGTTAAAAAATTAGATAGTATCAACAGTTCTTCGTTTTGTGTACAGCTTATATACAGTACCTGCTAGAATAGTGGAAAAAGCAAGAAATACAAATACATACCCTATATAATCACCAAAAAGGGTATAAATGGTTTTTCTTGATACATCCATAACTGGTACATCACCCACTAAATATGTTTCTTCAAAAGGTTCAGCCATTGCAAGTACTTTTCCATTTGGATCAATAATCACTGTCTGCCCTGATGAGGTAGAACGCATAGAAGGTATTCTATTCTCTACTGCTCTAAAAACAGCCATAGATAAATGCTGATATTGACAAGCCAAACTTTTTGACCAAGCATCATTAGACATGTTTACTATAGCATTAGCCCCATTGTTTACAAATCTCCGTCCAATATAACCAAATGTATCTTCAAAACAAATAGGAGTACAAACCTTTAATCCAGCAACATCAAATACTACAGGAGTAGCACCTGGTTCCCACATATGTGTATCACCATTTAACAACAGCTCATATACTTTAGGAAAGGTTTTCTCAAAAGGAAACCATTCTGTAAAAGGCACTAAATGCATTTTGTGATACACTTCAGGATTAGGTGGGATTACATTTTCTCCGGGGCGAAACAGTAAAACAGCGTTGTAATCAAGAATATCATATTCCCCAAGCCGATTATATCCCATCTTCCCATTATCGTTGCCAATTAAAAAAGGAACATCTTTAGAATCAAGATAGGTTAATAAATCATTTACCAACTCAAATCTTACCCTATCAGTTCTCATTTGGTAATGCCATTTTATTCGGGGAACAAAGGCTGTTTCTGGCCAAACTACAAAATCAATATCAGGATTTTCTGCTAATGCCTCATCGGATAATCGCATCAAAGTGTTCAAATCTTTTCGATAGGTACTCGTTCCACCTACCCAAGGATCACTATTACTTTGTAACAAAGCCACTTTTCTTGATTCATTTTGACTGTAATCCACTGGAGAAACTAATCCGTATACAATAACTGTAATAAAACAGAGAATCCAAACAGAAATACTCACTACATGCTGTTTTGCTCTTTGAAAAAACTCTGGAAAGAATTTCTTAAAATTAAAATTAGAATAAAATATTTCAGATAACCAGGCAGAAGGAAAGGTGATAATAGCACTCAATCCCCAAACCCCAATAATATCTGC
>CALNCH010000133.1 GCA_937875245.1 uncultured Spirochaetaceae bacterium | reverse complement strand
TGGGAGTAACACATCTGCTGAAGCCACCGTTTCAAAAGTTGACTCCACGCCAGCTAAATCAGGATGATTTTCAAATAAATAAGCCATACCAAGACCACTTGGACCATTAAGGGCAGCAATTCTGACAATAGTAGGTTTTTCTACGGGAATATTTTCAGGTGCACTCTCTTTTTCTTTTTTTCCTGAAGCACTCAAAGATGCAATAAGTGCAACACAGACAAATATAAAAACAGTTTTTTTATTCATCACTTTTCTCCTTTTATTTCTGAGCATATTTCTTATAGGTTTCTGCGATTATTTTTACCCCTTCCCGAACTTCTTCTGCTGGACGAGAATAATTTAATCGTAAACATTTATTATAATGAGGATGTGGATAAGGCAATCCATTTTTTTGATCTTCATGACCAAAGAAGAAATATTCTCCTGGTACTGTTATGACACCCTGTTCTTTTAATATATAATACAACTCTATGGTGGGGATAGACAAGTCTTCTAGATACAACCAAGTAAAAATAGAACCTTCGCTTTTATGAATTGCGTAATGTGTACCCTCAAAGTACTGATGAATCCAATCTTGCATTTCTTTTGATTTTTCTTGATAGAAAGGTTTTACTTCCTTTTCTCCCAGTTCCACTAATTCACCGGTTTTAATCAGTTCTTCTGCTAACACTTGGCCTAAGGAACCAGAGGCTAAGGCTACAATAGCATTAATATTAGCTATAGCACTAATAATCTGGGGTTTTGCTATTACAATACCTGTTCGAATTGAAGGTAAGCCTATTTTAGAAAGACTCATTGATAATACAATATTTTCGTCCCATAAAGGAGCTGCGTCTTCAGTAAAAACGATATTAGGAAAAGGTAAGCCATAAGCATTGTCCACAAAAAGTGGAATATGATACTGACCTGCCAAAGCTGAAAGACGATGTATTTCTTCATCTGTTAGAACGTTTCCACTAGGGTTAGTAGGTCGAGAAACGCACATTGCCCCAACTTCTCCGTGATCAGATAAATATTCTTCTAGTAATGGAAAATCAATAAAATATTTAAAGGTATGATCAGGATATTCTTCACAACGAGAAGGAACACTTACAAATGTATCTCGCTGTATTCCCTGATCTGCATACCCAATATATTCTGGCATTAATGGAAATAGAATTGTCTTAGTATATTTAGGACGACCACCGGTTACATCAGGGTTTCCTTTTTCATCACTAAGGGAAAAAGTTCCACTAAATAAATTAAACAAATAGAAAAAAGCTGATTGACTTCCATTTGTAATAGCTACGTTTTCAGGTTTTACCTTCCATCCATAGGTTTTTGATAAATAAGTTGCAATATTTTCAATAAAACTAATACGACCTTGGGGTGCATCGTATCTGGCTATAGCGTTTTCAAAGTCATCTTCATGAGAAAGTATTCTTTCCATTTCTCGGCGGTATGCTTTTTCCACTCCAGGAATTCGAGCTGGATTTCCGCCTCCTAATTGATAGGAAGGCACCCCTGGCGGCAGAGGTTTTCCCAAGTCGTCCATGAGTTGTAATATACCTGAACGAGCGGTAAGTTTTTCTCCAAATGCTGATAATTTCATAATAAAAAAGATGATACCAGTTTACTTTAAAAGGTACAAGAGAAAATGCAGTAAGAATACAGTCTATTAAATTTAGATTAACTTCAGGGTATTTTCCTCTATAGAATCGGTAACTTCTATAAGTGGTGTTTCTGGATGAAGCAGTAACCTTTTTTCTTCTTTTTCAATTTTAATTACTAAAGAACTCTCATCACTTTTTTTGGTTTTCTTTCCACTAACGACGATAGTGTCACCTTTTTTACAATTACCCCCTAGTATTTCCATGGATACAGGATCTTCAATTTCTCTTTGAATGAGACGCCTCATGGGACGTGCACCAAAAGAAGGTTCATATCCTTTTTCCACTAAATATGAAACAGCACTGGGTTGTAACTTAATTGCGATTTCTTTATCAGATAAACGCTTAGCTAATATTTATGATCTGTTCTACTTCTTTTTTGCTTAACGAAGTAAATACTACAATATCATCAATTCGATTTAGCAATTCTGGATTCATTATTTTTTTCAATTCAGATAAGGCATTATTTTTCATTTCGGAATAATCCATTAATCCTTGGCGATTTTCTCCAAAGCCTAATCTATTTTCATTGGAAATTTGTTTTGCCCCAGCATTACTTGTCATAATAATAACAGTATTTCTAAAACTAACAGTATGTCCTAAGTTGTCCCGTAACTCCCCTTCTTCTAAGACTTGTAATAACAGGTTAAAAATATCAGGATGAGCTTTTTCTATTTCATCTAACAACACAACAGAATAAGGATTTTTACGAACTTTTTCTGTTAACATACCACCTTCTTCATATCCTATATAACCCGGAGGTGCACCCACCAAACGACTGGCGGTATGTTTTTCCATAAAATCACTCATGTCAACTCGAATAAGGGATTCCTGTGACCCAAACAAAAACTGAGCCAAAGTTTTTGCAAGCAATGTTTTTCCAACCCCGGTAGGACCTAAAAAGATAAAAGATCCCATAGGACGTGCAAAAGAAGATACCCCGGAGCGACTTCGACGAATTGCACTTGAAATAAGTTTTATAGCTTCCTTTTGACCTATCACTTGCTGATGAAGTTCTTTTTCCATATGAACTAATCTTTGAGTTTCAGACAAAGATAATTGTTCTACTGGGATACCTGTAATGGTACCTATTACTTGATATACATCATCAACTGTTACTTGATTAAGAACAGCAGTACTTTCCCAATCCCTGTCAATGGTATCAAGCTCTGATCGTATCTGTTTTATTTCATCTCTAATACTGGCCGCTGACTCATAATTTTGAGTTTGAAGGTGTCTTTGTTTTTCTTCTGTAAGAGCCAAAATACGGCGTTCTAGCCCTTGTACACGAGAAGGCCGACTATAATCCTTTATTTTTTTTCTTGCCCCTACTTCATCTAAAATATCAATAGCCTTGTCTGGCAAAAAACGTTCGGAAATGTATCGGCGAGAATAGGTTACAATAGTATCCAGAACACCTTCTCCATAGGTTACTCCATGAAAAGCTTCGTATTTAGACTGAATACCTTTTAAAATAGCTCTGGTTTCTTTATCAGAAGGTTCTTGAACAGAAACTACTTGAAATCTTCTTTCAAGAGCAGAATCTTTTTCAAAATATTTACGGTATTCTTTTGTTGTGGTAGCACCAATACACTGTAGTTCCCCACGAGATAAAGCAGGTTTTAACATATTTGAAGCATCCATAGCCCCTTCTGCACCACCTGCTCCAATAATGGTATGTAATTCATCTATAAACAAAATAATATTCTTTTGTTCTCGAATTTCTTTCATTATTCGCTTCAGTCTTTCTTCAAATTCTCCACGAAATTTCGTTCCTGCAATTACAGAAGCTAAGTCTAAGGTAAACACTCTTTTTTCAGCAAGACAGGGGGGAACATTACCTTCCACAATTCGCTGGGCTAAACCTTCAACAATGGCAGTTTTACCGACTCCGCTTTCTCCTACCAAAACAGGATTATTTTTACTTCGACGTGCTAATATCTGAATAACTCTTTGAATTTCTAAATCTCGACCTATCACAGGATCTAACTCATTATCTTTTGCTTTTTGAGTTA
>CALNCH010000132.1 GCA_937875245.1 uncultured Spirochaetaceae bacterium | reverse complement strand
CACCAGTAAAGGAGTCCCCTGCCCCTGTTGTATCAACGACAGAAACTTTTGGCACACTTATTAGACCCTTTTCTTTCTTTCCAGAAGAAGTAACTCTGTAATAGAAAACCCCTTTGCTGCCTAAGGTTATTAATACAAGACGAGGACCAAAAGAAGTTATCCACTCAGCTCCAGATATTAAAGCTTCCTCCTGTATGGTGTCACTTTGATATACAGTGTTCATAAACAAAGAAAGTTCTGATTCCGAAATTTTTACTATATCTGCATAAGGAAGTAAGCTTTTCATTGCCTTTGTTCCTGTTTCTTCATCTTGCCACAAACTAGACCGCCAATTTGGATCATAAGAAATATATCCACCCATAGCCTTTACCACTTCAATTGCTTTCAGGGTAGAACACCGAGAAGGTTCATGAGTAAGAGATAGAGAGCCTACATGCAAAATCTTTGTATTTTGTAAAAGTTCCATATCTAAATCTGTTATAGCCAATTGAGTATCTGCCCCAGGATTGCGACAAAAAGAAAAACTTCTTTCTCCATCATCTGATAGGGTGACAAAGGCAAGGGTGGTGTGAGTATTTTTTGATACAGTCATTCCACTTGTAATAACACCACAATTAGATAAGGTTTTTTGTAATAATGACCCAAAAGAATCATTCCCAGTTGTACCAATAAAGGCAGAACGACCACCTAACTTTGCTATTGCTGCAGCAACGTTAGCAGGAGCACCACCCGGATTTGCTTCATAAATGGGTTGTCCGACCTCCGATACTCCTACAGAGGTAAAATCAATAAGTATTTCTCCAAGTGCAATAACATCAATTTTGTTCATTTGTAGTACCTTTTTCATTAGAATTTCTTTTTAACCATAAACAATCCCAAGGTTTTATCATCTGTTTGCTATCTGCCTTATACTCCATACCAGAAATCAAATCTGTAAACAAAGGTGTACTTGCTTGTATATCTGAATAGCTGTTTTTTTTATTTTGGGGAATGTGAAATTCATGGGAATCATCGGAAAAATTTCCGATAACAAAAATATCAGGCCCATGATAAAATCCAAAAAGACTTTGATGCTCTGGTTCTGTAAAATAAATTTCAGAAGAAGAAAATAATGGCTCCTTTTTTCGTAACATAATTAATTTCTTTATACTGGTAAATAGTTGCTGTTGTTTATGTAAAAGCCAATTATCTGCATTTCCTTCTTCCCTTATCCCAAGTTTTTCTTTTTTTAC
Source organism: uncultured Spirochaetaceae bacterium (assembly GCA_937875245.1). Taxonomy (GTDB): domain Bacteria; phylum Spirochaetota; class Spirochaetia; order Treponematales; family Treponemataceae; genus CALNCH01. Next base: position 1,952 of record CALNCH010000132.1, on the reverse strand, counting down.
CTGCATAGCTTTTATTTTTGTAATTCGTTCCCAATCTGTTTTACTACGATGAACCCAACGAGAATCAAATTGTTTTTTTTCATCAACTTTATAGGAATAGTCATTTAGCATCCCTATTTCGTCCCCTGCATAGATTAAAGGAATTCCTGGTAGTGCAAATAAAATTGAGTATAAAAGAATTATACGACGAAGAGCAGCTTCTCCATATAATTCGGCTTTTAAATACAATAAGGTATTCTGTGAAGCTACAGATTCTGAGTGCATATCTCTTGCTTCTTCCAGTCCTGCAAGGGAAGCTAGAGTCCCACTAATGCGACAATCTCCTGTCTCTTCATTTTTTTGAAAGGGTTCTCCCTTTGCAAAAGAACCTTCAAATTCTCCAGTATAGAATTGATTTAAAAATCTTCGGTGATTATAGGAATCAATTCCTAATTCTGCTCCATCTTCATCTGAAAAAGTCCACCCTATATCATCATGACAGCGAATATAATTTACCCAAGCACAACCTTCTGGAATTTTCCAACGTTTTTTTAATGATGCATGTAACAAGGAAGTATTTCTCGTTGCAGTAGCTTCCCAAAAAAGTGCCATTTGCAAGGGATTATAAGAAATTTCGCATTCTTTTTTTCCAATATATTGAATAACATTATCAGGATGAACAATAGCTTCACTTTTAAAAATAATCCAAGGGGATGCAATTGAAGCGACCTGTCGAAAAGCTTGAATAAGAGTATGAGCTTTCGGAAGATTTTCACAAGAAGTGCCTTTCTCTTTCCATACAAAAGCAAGGGCATCTAATCGTAATACGTCTACCCCTAAATTCGCTAAATACAACATTTCTTCACACATTGCAAGAAAAACATTAGGATTTGAATAATTAAGATCCCATTGATAAGAATTAAAGGTGGTCCAAACCCAAGAATTAACTTCTTTTACGTAGGAAAAGGACCCCTTTCTCACATTTGGAAATATTTCTCTAACTGTTTTATTCCAAGAATCAACTTCAGTTTTATCTGAAAACAGAAAATAAAAATCACGATAAAAGCTGTCTCCTTCTTTTGCTTTTTGGGCCCACATATGTTCATCACTGGTATGATTAAAAACAAAATCTAAAACTAAGCGTATGTTGTTATCATGAAGAACAGTAGCTAGATGTCTCAGGTCTTCAATTGTTCCAAGTTTTTTCTCAATTGACCTGTAACTTGATACTGCATATCCCCCATCATTTTCTTTTTCTGGGGAGGTAAACACAGGCATAAGATGTACATAGGTAATTCCCATTTCAATTAAATAGGGAAGATGCTTTTCGATATTTTTAAGATTTCCTGCAAATAAATCTACATAAAGCATAATCCCTACTTCTCGACTTTCCAAAAACCAAGGAGTACTTTGTTCTGATATAGGCCCATAAAGGGTATTCTGTTGATTCTTCAATAATAGTTGAAGTTTTTCTATAAAAAGAGAATAATCAGTGCAGTGACTGTACAGAGGTTCTAAACAACGTAACAGCAAATTCCATTTAGAATTAAATGATTCTGTGTTGTGCATCAAATTATCCTTTTACAGAACCAGAAAGTAAGCCTTTTACAAAGTATTTTTGTAAGGACAAAAACACAATTAATGGGAGAATCATCGAAACAAAGGCTCCGGCAGTCAGCAAATGCCAATCAGATCCACGAGTACCTGCAATGTTCATAAGACGAACAGTAACAAGTTCCATTTTTTGTCCAGCGCCGCTTAAAAAAACTAAGGCTACAAGTAAATCATTCCATACCCAAATAAATTGAAAGATGGCAAAGGATGCAAGAGCAGGAACTGTGAGAGGAAGTATCAATTGCGCAAAAGCAGTAAAGTGATTTGCACCATCAATAAAAGCTGATTCCAGAATACTTTTTGGAATCGTTGACGTATAGTTAAACAACATATAGGTTGCAAGAGGTAATCCAAAACCA
>CALNCH010000131.1 GCA_937875245.1 uncultured Spirochaetaceae bacterium | reverse complement strand
ATCTTTGATGTAAGACTAATAAAAAAGATAAGAATGATTAAGAAGGTAAAAACAACACCCATACCAAGCAAGGTCAAAATAGCACTCTGACCAAGCATTTCCGTTATTGTCATATAGCCTCCAAGGTCGTATAGTTACCATACGAGTATCTCTTATATTATATTGAAAACATATATCTTGTTCAAGCAACATAACTTTTGAAGGTGTAAGTTCTTACAACAAAATGAAAAAACATCTTCTATAACTTATAAAAAAAATCTTTGACATGTTTCATTTTTTATAAACTTTGAATATCTGTTCTTGCCTTAAGTAAGATGAATCAGTATACTTTTGATACTCATAAAACTTATCAGGAGATTTTTCATGGACAAAACTGAAATACTTTCAAGAGCAAAAGCATATATTCAAGAAGAGAAAGATGAAATTTTTAGAAAAGAAATCCAAGAGTTAGTAGCAACCGATAATATAACAGAATTAGAAGATCGTTTTTATCAAAATCTGGAATTCGGCACAGGTGGTCTTCGTGGTATCATTGGTGGTGGAACAAACCGTATGAATACGTTGGTCATCAATAATGCTACTCAAGGATTGGCAAATTATTGTATAAAAGCTCTTCCAGAAAAGGCTAAAAAAGGAGAATTAAAAGCAGTTATCGCTTATGATTCCCGAAAATATTCAGACAAATTTGCAGAAGCAACTGCTTTAATTTTTGCTGCAAATGGTTTTACTACATATCTGTTTACAAGTCTTCGCCCTACTCCAGAATTGTCTTATGCAATTCGTATGTTGGAATGCGATACCGGTGTAGTAGTAACTGCATCACATAATCCACCTCAGTATAACGGCTATAAAGCATACTGGAACGATGGCGCACAAGTAACGGCTCCTCATGACACAGGTATTATTACTGAAGTAAATAAGGTCGCAACTGTTAAACATATTTCAAAAGAAGAAGCAATTTCCACAGGAAAGCTTATTTTGATTGATAGTTTTATAGATGAGCAATATTGGAACATGGTTAAAAACCAACTCTTCAGACCAGAGTTAATACGTGAAAAAGCAAAAGAAGTAAAAGTTGTTTATACACCATTACATGGAACTGGGGCTATGCATGTAGAAAAAGTATTAGGAGACTTAGGTTTAGAAGTCATTACTGTTCCAGAACAAAGAAACCCAGACGGTGCTTTCCCAACAGTAGCTTACCCTAACCCTGAAGAAGCTGCTGCTTTAAAAATGGCAGTTGAGTTAGCAGAAAAAGAAAAAGCTGATGTTGTTATGGCAACAGACCCAGATGCAGACAGATTTGGAACAGCAGTACCTGGTCCTGACGGAAAATTCGTTTTAATTACCGGAAACCAAATGGGTGTTCTATTAACAGATTATATTTTATTATCAAGAAAAGAATTAGGCAAAATGCCTGTTAATCCAGCTGTTATTCGTTCCATTGTTACTTCCACCATGGTAGACAAAGTAGTTGCTTCTTACGGAGCAAAACTTGATGAATGTTTAACTGGTTTTAAATGGATAGCTGCTTTTATGGCAAAATATGAAGAAACTAATTGTAATTCCTATGTTTTCGGATTGGAAGAAAGCTATGGCTACAATGTTGAAAATGATGTCCGTGATAAAGATGGTGTATCTGCCGCTGCCATGTGTGCAGAAATGACTCTTTACTGGAGATCCAAAAATAAATCATTATTACAGCGTTTAGAAGAATTGTATTTACAATGTGGATACTATGAAGATAAAGCCATTTCTAAAAGCTTTCCTGGTGCAGCTGGTGGCCAGACAATGAAAAATATCATGACCAAACTTCGAACAGAAGGATTAAAATCTCTTGGTGGTAAAAAAGTTATTTCTATCAGAGATGTGGGACAAGGAATTGTGTATAATCCAGAAAATCCTGACAAAAAAACAAAGCTTGATTTACCATCCAGCAACGTTTTACAATTTTTCTTAGAAGGTGGTACTGTTGTAAGTGCACGTCCTAGCGGAACAGAACCTAAAATTAAGTTTTATATTAACTGTACTGTTCCTAGTGCTAATGGATTAGAAAAAGCAAAAGAAGAAGCTAATTCCCTAGTAAAAGAAATTGAAACTGAGATTCAGGGAATATTAAACACAGTACAATGAGAGAAATAAAAAAAATCCTCTCTTATTACGATAAGGGAGGAGAATTTACCGCTTTTGACACAGAAACTACTGGATTATATTCTCGCTGTGAACGTATCGTTGAAATTGGGGCTTACCGTTTTAATAAAGATGGTGTAATTGGGGTTTATAATGTTTTGGTTAATCCTGAGAAACCTATGCCTAAAGAAGCTTTTATGGTTAACGGTATTTCTGATAACATGTTAGTAAATCAGCCTACTTTTGACATAATAGCTGGTAATTTTATGGATTTTATTGCAGATTCTATCCTTATTGCCCACAATGCAAATTTCGATATTTCTTTTTTGAATATGGAATTAGCTCGGATTAACAAACCATTACTTTGTACGCCTTGTGTACCTGCAGCAGATACATTAAAAATCACTAGAAAATTATATCCAAATTTAGGTAAATACAATTTACAATTCTTAGCAAACCATTTTTCTCTGGACAAAGGAAATGCACACCGAGCAAGTGATGATGCCCGAGTATGTATGGAAATTTTTAAGAATTGTATGTCTTTTCTTAGCTGTAAACTTCAAAAAAATTAATGTATTAATCATTACTGTTTTTTTAACAGTAATGATTAACCACGGGGAGCTTTTGCCGGGTTCATAGGATTTCCATCCTTGAAAACCATTAAGTTTAACTGTGGTTTATTTGAAATAGTATCTATACCAATAATTCCCACTTTTTGACCATAACTGACATACTCACCTTTGTTTACCAATAGTGATGAAAGTCCTGTATAAACATATATATGACCTGTATCAGATTGTATAAATACCACCTGACCAAAACCACGATAAATTCCACTGAACATTACGGTCCCTGATTTTATAGCTGTTACATTATCCTGTTTTTCTGCTGTAATAGCCACTCCAGAAATTTTACCAGTAACATAGGTAACTTCTACAGCTGATACTGGCCATACTAAAGAAATATCACCTGTCTTCTTTTTATCGTAAGAACGGGGATCTGCTACAACAGGTATCACAACATTGGAAAGATTCAGTTCTATACTTGGTATTAGGAGTTTTTGTCCCACCTTCAATATAGAATCTGAAGTAAGTGAGTTCATTTTTCTTAGTTCATCTACGGTAATCCCGTTGGACTTTGCGATGCTATACAAGGTATCACCTGATTTCACCACATAGTTTTCATATTTTTCACTTTCTTTCTTTACTGCATTAGACTCTGTTGTTGTCTCTGTTTTTACAGGAATAATTATTTTTTGTCCTACATATACAGTAGTTTTTGAACCTAACTTATTAGTGTCAGATATTTCTGCAACAGTTACATTGTATTTTCGACTAATTGAATATAGGGTTTCACCTTTTTGCACTATATGAATAGTATCTTGGCCAAATAATAAACCAAAAAAACATAAAAAGAGCAAATTAATAATAATAAAACGATAAAAAGATTTCATATCAATACAAATATCGGAGGATTGTTGATTAATACTTAGCTAAACTGTGCAAAAAAATCAGAAACAGAAAAACCATTAATAAAACCTTTATTTTTATAGGTTTTAAGTAGATTATTTTTACCATCTAGTAAATGTTTAGAAGTGATACCATGATTTATAGAACTATGAGCTTCTAAAAAAGCAGATATATGATCAGCACAACGAACTAATTTTCCATCAATGGGAGAAAAAGCGGCTGAGTTATATTTAGTATTCATATCTTCAAAGTCAATATGAGTAATTGGCATTTTCCCCGTTCCGGAATCTAATAAAATGCGATTTTCAAATTCGTCACTGGTAAAATACATAAGTTCGTCCACATAAAAACTTTCCATAAGAGGACAAAGATCTTGTTTTACAATTTCATCTTCAATTTCTTTCACAATTGAAGGAAGCCCGTCAGTTGCTTGTTTTACTGGAGAAATAATATCTCTGGTGACTGCTTCTGGTAAATCATGAAATAAACCAGAAAAAAAGTTATTATAGCGACGCTTTGGACACATGGTAAAACCATCCTGTCTACCAAGAAGAAGCGTTAGTATAGCAACAAAAAAAGAATGACCAAGAACACTGGTTTTGGGGATTCGCGGAGTTTGATTCCATCGAGTTTGAAAACGAAGTTTTTCTAAAACCATTAAAAACTCATAAGGTCTTTGTTTCGTTATAAATAATTGTAAACCCTGCAAATCTAAATAGGGTTGAATGTCCTCATTTAAATCTTTTTCAATACCTTTAAGACGAAAGGGTTCGTTAACCAAAGCAATCATTTCAAACTCTCTCATGGCAGAAAACTTATGAGCAGCTCTAATTACCCGATCTGTTAATGTCATTGGTCGATTAGGTTGGGCAACTTGACGTATATAGTTTCCAAACATTTCAAAAAGTTCTTCGTCTTCGATAATTGGTTTATATTGATCAATAACCCATTCATTTAATTTAATATATTCATCAGGATACTTATGACGTATCATTCTTTGAACAGGAGATTTTATATCACAAAGAGCTATTTTTCTAAATAATTCAAACAAGGAAGCGTAAATCATCCAATCCCAATCGATTACGCCTCCTTTCTGTTCTTCAAATTTACCAATAATGTAAGCTATCACCATCTTCTCTGCTGCTTTATCCATTTCAATTAAATCAAATGGTCTAACCATATCATTCCATCGCTCAATAGAAAAACCTTCAAATAATTTAAGTGCTAGCTTTTTGGTAATCATAATTTCTAACTTGATCCTTGTTCGTAAGGCTTACCTGAAGAACGAGGTGCGTAATTTTTACCACTGAATAC
>CALNCH010000130.1 GCA_937875245.1 uncultured Spirochaetaceae bacterium | reverse complement strand
TAATCCAGTACCCTTAAATTCAATATCAATTCCTGCTTCTTTAAAGGCTTTTTCACAGAAAGTTCTAACAGAATATTGTTCTCCAGTGGCAATAACAAAATCTTCTGGAGTATCGTGTTGCAACATCAACCACATGCATTCTACATAATCTTTTGCATAACCCCAGTCTCGTAACGCATCCATGTTTCCTAAATACAATTTTTTCTGATACCCTTTTGCAATACGGCTGGCAGCCAACGTTATTTTGCGAGTAACAAAGGTTTCTCCACGGCGTTCTGATTCATGATTAAATAAAATACCATTTACAGCAAACATTACATAACTTTCTCGATAGTTTTTAACAATCCAGTAACCATATTGTTTTGCAACTGCATAAGGTGAACGAGGGTAGAAAGGAGTTGTTTCTTTTTGTGGAATTTCTTGTACTAAACCAAATAGTTCAGAAGTTGAAGCCTGATATATTTTACAGTTTTTTTCCAATCCTAAAAAACGTACTGCTTCAAGAATACGCAAAACACCAGTAGCATCAGTATCGGCTGTATATTCTGGTACTTCAAAAGAAACCTGTACATGAGATTGTGCTGCTAAGTTATAAATTTCTGTAGGCTGAATTTCTTTAATAATACGAGTGATACTCATAGAATCCGTCATATCACCATAATGTAATCGAACTTTTCGATTTTTGTGCATATCTTCAATTAAATCATCAATATACAAATGTTCAATTCGACCAGTATTAAAAGATGACGAACGGCGAATAATACCATGTACTTCGTATCCCTTATCCAATAAAAATTCAGCCAAAAATGAACCGTCTTGTCCTGTAATTCCAGTTATCAATGCAACATTTCGTTTTTCTGACATACTATCTCCTATAAATCTATTAGTAAAAGAGACCAATTCCCAAAAATAATTCATATTTTGAAGAACCAGTTCTCCAATCTGTATTAAACAATCTGTGTATTACCTTATCAACTATACCAATTTTATTTCCTACCAAATCTGCACAGGTAACTAAATCAAATCCTAAGCTAATACGGCCTTGAATACTACGCATTTTATTTGGGTATCCAATAATTTCGATACCACCACTCCAAAAGGTGTCCTTAAAATTGAATCTGGTACCTGTTGTAGTATTATGAGAAAAGGCAAAATCTACAAAAGGAGAAACCTGCATTTCAAAATCTACAAATCTAAAAATACCAGGAAAACCATAACCCACCCAATCGGTTTGCCAAATACGAATTGGTAAATCAAAATTGCAAATAAAAGCAGTGTCTGAATCTAAATAACTATCTCGAATACCCCGCATTCTATCTCCAGACTCGGTAGTACCGTTTAAATTATTATAACCGTAAAATCGTAAGTAGGGTCCAACCTGTGAAAATGCAGAAAAATAAGAAAGTGCAAAGGAAAAAAAAGGAGAAAAGGCATCTGTTTTAAAATTGTAACCAACACTTTGAGAACTAGATATTTCAAAGCCTTTTCTAAAGTTACCAACCCAATCAACTTTTCCTGTAGAAATTGACTGGCCTATAGAAATAGTTGGTGAATAAAAATCTGAATGAGTGATACCATTAGTATCCCAAGTATAAGTTGTAGTAAAATTTGGTGACCAAATAATTTTTGACCAATTAGGAATCGTAGCTAACACAATTGGTAATGAAAGAGAAAAAGATTCTCGTTGAGTAAATGCATCTCCCCAAGGCTCGTAATAGGGATCGTATTTAAATGAATGAGAAATTCCAAAAGAAACAGATATTATATCATTTATTGTGTAGCTGTTGTTCAGTCCCAAGCCTAATCCAAGAGAGGCTTTTGTATCACCTAATTTATAACCCAAAGAAAAGTCTGTATCAAAAGAAGAATTAAAAACTCCCATTTTGAAAGGCAAAGAAAACCCTAGGTTTCCACCTATGTTATGTTTATAAATATCATTGTCATTAGTATCGGGCTCATAAGAGTATACAATATCAGTATTTAAGGTTCTCATTGACCCTAAAAAATTATAGTTCTTTCCTTTTAGCTTAAGGACAAAACCAGAATTTGAATCATATTTCGGATACGGAAGAGCAATTACATTAAA
>CALNCH010000129.1 GCA_937875245.1 uncultured Spirochaetaceae bacterium | reverse complement strand
AAGGTGAATGATTTACATAACTTGCTTGTTTTGGCATTGATTATGTAACTGGTTCTCGTACCGATTTTGTTGAACTGCCAAAACAAGCAAGTTATGTAAATCATTCACCTTGGGGTAATGGATTTCGTTTTAATGTAGATTATACCTTTGCTTTTCCCAGTGGATTTGCTCCTAGTTTGGGTTTTAACTGGCGACAAATGCCTAGGGGTGGGTCTGTGGACAATATTGTAGCAATTTATTTGAAATTGGCATTGTGAGTTCTTTGTGAAAAAAGCCCTTCTTGTAGCAATAAACTCTCGTTTTAGTCATACTAATCTAGCAGTTCGTAGTATAACCGGTTATGTAAATTCTCATAAAAGTCCTCATGAAAATTATGATATATCCTTTTTGGAATGTACAATTGCCCAACCTCTTTTAGAAATACTTCGTACTATTGCAGAAGTAAAACCTACCATGGTTTTATTTTCTGTGTATATTTGGAACTCTCCCCAAGTTTGGTCAATCGTGGCTGAATTAAAAAAAATTTTGCCTTCTATTCTTATTGGAGCAGGTGGGCCAGAGGCCGGATATCGATCTGATGAATTATTTGAAAAAATACCAGAATTAGACTTTATTATGCAAGGGGAAGGGGAGCAGACCATATTAGAAATTATGGAAACTCCACATATTTCTACTGAAACCCTAACAAAAATACCCGGTGTTTTTACTCGTCTTGGTTTTGGGGGAGAACGACCTCTTTTACCGGATTTATCAGAATTACCTTTTCCTTATCCTGAAATACAAAATCCTGATTTTACAGAGCAAGATACTCGCATTTATTACTACGAGTCTTCTCGGGGATGCCCTTTTAACTGTGCATATTGTATGTCTTCCATTGATAAACGTGTACGTTTTATGCCTTTAGAAAAAACCTTTCAAGATATACAACGCTTTTTAGATGCTCATATCAAACTAGTAAAATTTGTAGACAGAACCTTTAATTTAAATACTAGCAGATACATAGCAATTTGGGACTATATTTGCACTCACCACAATGGATATACCATGTTTCATTTTGAAATTGCTACACAACAATTAGATGAACAGGCTTTAGATTATATTCAAAGTGTGCCTAAGGGTATTATGCAGTTTGAAATTGGCGTACAAAGTATTCACGAAAAAACCTTGGCGGCAGTGGGGCGTCCAGCAAAAATAGAAGTATTAGCAGAAAAAATTCGGAGAGTGCCTAAAACAATACATTCTCACCTTGATTTAATTGCCGGGCTCCCTTATGAAACCCTTACAGAGTTTGCAAAATCTTTTGATTACACCATTGGGCTGTATCCTGATATGTTGCAATTAGGTTTTCTCAAAGTACTTTCTGGTACTACCATGGAAATCTATGCAAAAAACAATAACTATCAGTGGCTGTCTCAACCTCCCTATGAGGTCTTATCAACTCCAGATTTACCCTATGAGGATTTATTATTTTTAAAAGATATTGAACTGGTATTAGATATTTATAATAACAGTGGCAATTTTAAGAGTACAATTCATTTTATACAATCTATAGTAAGCCCTAAAAAAGGGATGTTTGCTTTTTTTTCCAGTATGGTTCACTGGTTACACAATCAATTTCCCGGTGAATTCTATCTCCCCCGAAAAACAGGAACTTGGTTTCAATTGTTTTCTGATTTTATGAGTACCCAAAAATATCAACTAGATTTTTCTTCTGAACAGATAGATGTCTTTTTTGAGTTATTACGTTTTGACTTTTTATCTTTAGGAAAACCAGGTGCAATTCCTCAGTGGTGTAATCGATCATACAATAAGGATGCCCATCATAAAGCCTTGTTAACATACACAGATATGACTAGTACCAGAGAATCTTATTCTTATTCAGAATATGAAGAGTTTGCAGTGAATCCATTATCGGGGAGTGCAGAAAAAGTCGGTATTTTGTTCTTGTATCCTAAACCAAAAAGTGGAGTACGAAATCAAGAAGTACAATTCCATTTGTGTCCCATACTTTTAGAAACCTATCCGGAGCATAATCAATAAATTCATATTGCATAGAAACATGAATTTCTGTATAATTATAAAAAATTAGTGAAAATGTTTGCATAATTATACAAGCATTTCAGAGGGGTTTCTGTGGCAGACTATTTTGAAAGTACTTTTCTTGAAAAATTATCCACAATTGCAGAAAATAATGATCCAATCGATCAGGATTTATATCAAAAATACGAGGTACGAAGAGGTCTTCGTTATCAAGATGGCCGGGGTGTTCTAGTTGGTGATGTTGTGGGCTATGACGTCATTGATGGTAAAAAAGTAGCCATTCCCGGTAAACTTATTTACCGTGGCTATGACATTGTAGACCTGATTCACGATACAGAAACTCACGATCAGTTTGGTTTTGAACAAACGGTATATCTTTTGCTTTTTGGAGAATTGCCTACTCAGGATGAATTAGATGAGTTTCGTTTCTTTTTGGGATCAAAAAGAACCTTGCCCGATAACTTTACCGAAGACATGATTATGAAGGCACCTTCCTCTGATATCATGAACAAATTAGCTCGAGGTGTTTTGGCAAGTTATTCCTATGACAAAAATCCTGAAGATACAAGTATTGCAAATAACTTGAGACAATGCATAGAATTAATAGCTCGTTTTTCAACTTTGGCAGCCTATGGATATCAGGCTAAACGACATTATTTTGACGGAAAAAGTATGTATGTTCACAATCCTGTACCAGATTTATCAACAGCAGAAAACTTGCTTCGACTAATCCGTGCAGATAAACAATATACCAAACTTGAAGCTGAAATCTTAGATTTATCACTGATTTTACATGCTGAGCATGGCGGTGGTAATAACTCCTCTTTATCAATTCACGTAATTTCTTCTGCAGATACTGACACTTATTCTGCAGTTGCCGCCGCTGTGGGTTCCCTTAAGGGCCGACGACACGGTGGTGCAAATAAGCAAGTAATGGATATGATGGACAACATCAAAGAAAACGTAAAAGATTGGAGTTCTGAGACTGACGTTAAAGAGTATTTGAGAAAAATTATTCGAAAAGAAGCTTTTGACAAAAGTGGCTTAATCTATGGACAAGGTCATGCTGTCTATACTATTTCTGATCCTCGTGCAATTTTACTTCGAGATAAGGCTGGGGAATTGGCAAAAGAAAAAGGCTTTATGGATGAATATAATTTGTATTTGTTAATTGAAAGATTGGCTACTGAAGTATTTCAGGAAGAAAAAGGTTGTGATAAACAGATTTGTTCTAACGTTGACTTCTTTAGTGGTTTTGTGTACACCATGCTAAATATTCCTCGGGAATTATTTACCCCTATATTTGCAATATCTCGTATTGCAGGATGGTCAGCACACCGTATAGAAGAAATTGTTTCTGGGGG
>CALNCH010000128.1 GCA_937875245.1 uncultured Spirochaetaceae bacterium | reverse complement strand
CTTTAACAGAAAAAGGAATAGTAGTATTTAATACTCCTGGTGCAAATGCAAATGCAGTAAAAGAATTAGTTTTAGCTGCTATTTTATTTTCATCAAGACCTGTTATTGCCGCCGCAGAATGGGCTAAAACACTCATTGGTAAAGGTGATGAAATTCCTGAATTAGCAGAAAAAGGAAAAAGTCAGTTTATAGGTCCAGAAGTAAAAGGAAAAACATTAGGAGTTATTGGTCTAGGGGCTATTGGTGCTATGGTAGCCAACTGTGCTTCAGATTTAGGTATGAGTGTCATTGGATATGACCCTTTTATCTCTGTTGATGGTGCTTGGTCTTTAAGTCGTGCGGTTCATAAAGCTGAAAGTTTAGATGCTCTTATTACAAAAGCAGATTACATTACCCTTCACGTTCCTCAGACACCAGATACAAAAGGCTTAATAAATGCATTGCGTATTAAAAACATGAAAAAAGGTGTTCGTATTTTGAATTTTGCCCGTGGTGGACTGGTTGTAAATGCTGATATAATTGAGGCCCTTAACAATGGAAAAATTGCTTCCTATATTTCTGATTTTGCTGATGAAGAATTACTAAAAACACCAGGAGTCATTTGTCTTCCTCACTTAGGAGCATCAACTCCAGAAGCAGAAGATAACTGTGCAGTAATGGCTGTTAACCAGTTACGAAACTTTTTAGAAACAGGAGCAATTGTAAATTCTGTTAACTTTCCAAAGTGTAAAATAGATGATCCTATTCCTGGAAAAGGTGCTCGATTGTGTATTTCACATCGTAACGTTCCTAACATGGTTGGACAGATTACCTCAATACTTGCCGCCGCAAAATTAAATATCGCTGCTATGATTAATCAAAATAAAGCTGATTTAGCATACAACTTAATTGATGTTGAAGGCATTCCTGAAAACGAAACTATTGAACCCTTAAAAAAGGTTGAAGGAATCATCGCAGTAAGAAGTATAGAAAACAACTAAATATCAACAAATGCGAAAAATTACATCATTTGCTTGATATTAATTTTTTTTTCTGTCATACTCTCCCTGTATTATTTACAGGGAGATTTTTTTATGGGCACAAAACCATTCCAGGACAGAAGTTTTCTGGAAACTTTTGGGGGACCAATCTCTTTTATTCTGCTGTTATTGATCGCATCTCTTGCTGTTTTTTTTTATTTTCCATCACAAGATCCGCAGACAAATATTTCTGGTACCCCTTCTAACCAACAAGTCGCTGAAAATAGCGACGAAACAAACCCTCTGGATTTTTACGTACAATCAGTACAACCAGAGGAAATCCATACCGCAATAGTAGAACGTTATAAACAAGAAGATGAAAGTCTTTTGTTATATCGAGATTTAATAACTCGAAATGCAGTTATTACTTTTTATTCACAAATGACAGGTAGTAGAGATATTGCATTAGCAATTTTAGAATACTCAGATTTTTATAACATTCCTGCCACACTAGCTTTTTCATTAGCCTACAATGAAAGTCACTACAATGTAAAAGCTATAAATAAAAACACTAATGGTTCTGTTGACAGAGGCTTATTTCAACTTAACAATACAACTTTTACAAAGCTTACCGAAAAAGATTTTTTTGATCCCTATGTAAGTGCAAAACAGGGTTTATCCTTTTTACGATTTTGCTTAGATACCGCAGGCAATGAAATTACTGCCCTTGCCATGTACAATGCAGGAGCAAATAGGGTGCGTAATAACAATACACCACAACAAACTTTAAATCATATTTCCAGAATTGTTAATTACCGAAAGGGTTTGGAAGATTTATTTAAAACAGAAATAGCGGTTGTAATCCAAGAGAATAACAAACCCCTACTTGCTATGACAAATATACAATATTAACCTACAGACAACAGTACTTCATTGTTTTCTAAAAACAGACCTTTAAGCATTTTTTTTGTTTCTGGGTCTGTTTCTTTTGACCAAATAACACCACTATCCCCCTGAACTTCTTCTTCTATAAAAAAGTACTGGGGATGTTTTTTTTGAAATAGTTCATAGAATTCTTTGTGTCTTTCTTTTGTTTCAGTAGCATCCAAGGGAGAAATTTCCCCCCTTGGAAAAGCAAAGCCGATAACATTCGTACAATCTTTTACTCTTCGAGCTAAATGTAACATTGCTCCATAATAATGTTCCAGTAAAAAATCATGGTCTTCAGTATCAGTAGCTCCCCAAAAATCTTTTTTGTCATACCATTCATTGGGGACAAAATAAACTAGTAAGTTTTCTGTTTCTGCTTTTTTTATCATTTCACGAAGAAGGGCTAAATAAGCTTCATCATAAGATTCCGGGCCGTCTTTTTCGATATTACTCCAATAAACACACCAACGAATTACATTGCATCCAGTATTTTTGATATCATTAATAAGTGAATCAATATTTTCTGGAGTAACAGGTTCTGATTGTCTTACATCATCTAAGGTTAGTCCTTTCAAATGAGCAAGTTCATCATTAACATAATACAATTGATTCTCTTGTATATAGATTACAGGATCTATTTTCACCGGGGCCCTC